>SLDF01000066.1 GCA_007125435.1 Saprospiraceae bacterium | reverse complement strand
CAGAAATAGAATTTGACTCAGTAAAAGAGGTATTAGAAACTGTACCACCACAAGCAAAAAGCAATATTATGACCACTTATGAAAAAATAATCCAATATGGAAAGAAAGAGGGCAAAATAGAAGGTAAAATAGAAGGTAAAATAGAAGGTAAAACGGAAGCCCAAAAAGAAATAGTGCTTAGGTCCAGAGACCAAGGGTTGCCCCTTCCTTTAATTGCTAATATCACCAATCTGACAGAGGAAGAAGTAAATAATATTTTGATAAAGCACAAAAAAGCATAGTCATTTTCACATGTTAGACTCCTATTTTTAAACCAAGAACTTTTGCAATCTACCTTATTGTATCACGTGATTATAGTGGCTCCAACTAAACTGTCTAGTGCGACCTTCAACACCTATCGATACCTTATTGCCCCCCCATATCGTACAATCGGGGCATAAGTCTTATCAAAACTATTATTATTCATCAAAAATCATCATTTTTGTAGCTCATCAAGAATTTTACCAATGAAGTACTTAGCCTTTTTGTGTAGTATAATACTTACTGTTTTATTGTTTGGGTATTGTTCACAACCCAACAATGAGACCTCTACCGATAAAAAAACTAATATTGTTAATCCAAACGGAGATAGTGAATTGGCTTTGTTCATGAGGTACATGTACGACGATTGCATGCGTGTCAAAACAGGGATAGAGGAAGGAGGCGCTGAAACGCTGGAGTTTGATCCAGATAAGATGTTTACCGCTCATGCTACAGAACCGGAAAAAGCAGCATCAGAAGCGTATCAGCAAATGGGTAAGGCCTATCTAGCCGCTCATGAAGCTTACCAAAGAGCTCAAGGCGATGACAAGAAAGCACTTTTTACCGGATTGGTAAATAATTGTATTGCTTGTCACCAGCAACTTTGTCCCGGCCCCATTAGAAAAATCAATAATCTACATTTCGAGAATTAATCGTTTTTAGCAAGCGGTTTATTGCTTTATAATTCGCTTCACCGTTTTTGTGTTTTGAGATTGGATTTCCAGTAGATATGATCCAGATGGTATACCATGCAAGGGAACAATCCAATGTTTCTCCAAAACATCAAATTCACTATGGGGAACATTAATCAAAGCCTTACCAGTATTATCAAAAACGGTTATTGATTTTACGGCTGTTCTCACACCTTCTGATGGTGTGATGAAAATATGATCCTCGGCAGGGATTGGATATATAATATATGGGCTATTGCCATCTTCAAAGTGTTCTAAAGTAGAGGTCGTGACAGGTGAAATCATAATATTGTCCAGACGTATTCTATCCCTACGTCCCGATTCTTCGGATAGACGTGTTCCTGTAAAATAGTACTTCCACCTTAACTGGATATATGGCTGACCTAAAGCCTCAGAAGGCAGACTTATGTTTTCAAAAACAGTTTCTTCCATGTGTATTTGCCTTTCATATTCTGCTAATTGACCATTTTCTAATGTGATGTCCTGCCATTCGCCAAGTAGACCAATTCTGTATTGAAGCCTTATATTATATGTTCGGCTGTTAGCTTCCAGAGTCTGGGCTGTCCATTCCACTTTGATATCTTCTACATGTCGAGTATCCAATGCCAAGACACAAGCGCCTAAATCCCGACCCCTGCCGGTATTTATGAATGCGATGCCGTCTTCTCCAAGCCCATTTATTCGAGTTCGTCCGGTCAGACTGTAAACAAATCCAAATTTATCCTGGTCATTAGCATGGTACTCGTTGTCGTTGTCGTCTATAAATGGGATAAAATAAGGGTCTGTCATCTCTGTACTTAGCAATGGGTCGTCTACATTGCTCTGCTGAAAAACCATGTGATCTGGAAACTCGCCTTCCATGCGATCAGATGACCACTCATCAAATCTATACTGACCCATAGATATGTCATAGGCAATGGGGTTCATCTCATCACCCTCAAACACATCATCTGGCTCAAAGTAAGCAATGATCTCCATAGCTTCATGCACATCAACGAATATGGTGTCAGACTCAGAGCTCAAATCTCCAGCCCAATGAGAAAAAACAAAACCAGCCTCCGGGATAGCAATCAATCGAACAGGCACATCATGAAAATACGTGCCTTGCCATGGGAAAATCGGATCGTCAACGCCCTTCCATTGATTAAGAAGAAGTATGCTGTTTACTTTAATGGTTCCTCTTGTAGGATTATTAACAGTCAAAGTGATAGGATGAGAGCCTTGGAGATTTAATGTGTTATTAATGTGGATTCTCATAAACCGCTCTCTCAGCTCGGCAAATGATCTCATGACCTGAACTTCGTTTTCCCAGTGTGTTATAGAGGGTTCACTCCACCGCTCTATGTGTTCGATGATTTCAACTTGGTATAGATTGAAAAAACTATCAAGATCCTTTAAAACCCTGTTCTCAGACAATGTAGTGTTGAGATGATCTGCAAACCTGGAGATGAACCGCTCCTTAAATATCGAATGTTGCATTAATAATCTGAACAACTCTGTACTCCAGGGAGGGTTTGGCCATTGAGGTCCATCTGGTGCTAAGGCAAAGGCAAGTGTGTTGTGTGTTGCGGTATTGGGGCCAAAAGCAGCTCCACTATTGAAAACATAATCAAAGTCCAAACCAAATCCAAAGTCTAAATCAAAAGCCATCCAGCGCCATCTTCCGTCACCCGGATGAATGGAGTCAGGCTCGGCCACACCATCCATATATTTCCAAAAGGCAAGGTTGTTACCGGGCCAATCTGTATTTCTGGAATAAATTTGTAGTATTTGATAATCAATAAAATTGTCAACGTCTATGAGAAGACTGACAATATCAAACGATTCTTCTTGTGTCATATCCAAACTGCGAATGGTGCTTAAAGCCTGCTGATACTCCGCTATACCATCTTCCATCCCATCATCTAACTGACTGTTGTTTTCCAGAATACTGATACGATGTCGATCTAGACCATAATGCGTTTGTAAATATCGATTATCAAACCTGTCCCTAATGTTGTGTATACCCCAATACTCTCCGTTGATAAAAACAACGGAGGGTCTTGAATACTGTATATCTAGTACTGTATTATCCTTAAACAAATGCTGCATGAATGCATCTCTGAAAATTGACTCGCTCCAATCATTACCCGAGTTCCTTAAAAGAAAGCGCTTATATCTATTTACCGGCTTGTCAGGAAAGATCGCGTAGTCAAACCAGGTATTACCATAGTCATTTCTAGCGTAAAGTCTTAGTGTTTTTCGAGGTCTGTTCCGACTGGTGCCACCATGTATGCGGACTCCGGCGTCCTGGCTCAATGTCACTTCTCCATCTTGTTCAAAAAAGGTCAGGTGAACGTCGCGTTCCCACTCTCTGCCTCTATTAAAGTAATTGCCGCCGGAAATACCCGGTACGTAAATACCTGCATCATCGCCAAAAAGGTTGTCAGGGTCTGTGATCAGGGATATCAAAGGCATGGAGTATCTCTCTATGCCAGCCGGGTCGATGATGTATGTAGCATTACTTACTGTTCCTTTGGTGCCATCAGGAAGAACAGCTATTGCTCTGATGATATTTATTTTTTCAACAGTTGTTGAAGGAGGGCGCCAATCCTCTCTGTAAGGGTGGCCGGGACCGATATTATTCGTCGGAATTAGAGATATAGTATTAGGGTCGTTTTCTCTTGTGGACAGCTGGATGGCATTATTAAATACGAGACCGTTAACAGTAGGTATTTTTCCATCTACAGTATAGTAGATGGTAGCATCCGGATGATTTACAGTTAATATCAGATCAATGGAAGAAGTATAGAAGCCTTGATCATGTGAGAATTCAACCTCTAAGGGCTGACTTGGCATTACAAGCCTCAAAAGGTTAAAAATAAATACACTCCAGATCCATCGCATTTTAAAAAAAAGTTTTAACATTTGAGTGTATTATTATTTGTGGCTGACCTCATTTTCCCAGATCATTTATGATCTGCAAAGCCTCTTGAGGGTCAAAATTCATTTTCTCTGCCAATGAGATGGCTTTTTGAGCATGCTTGATTGCCTTTCTTTTCTTCCCTCTTTTTTTGTAAAGCAAGCTAAGCGTGATGAGATTATCATATTGCTCCCAAATATCAACAGAAGCTTTTGCCAGTTTAATCCCTTTTTTCAAAGATTTTTTATCAGATGAATTGCGATATATATTTCTGGCAATCACATTGAGTTCCATTGCGTTGTCGTATGGGTATTGTTTGTGACTCTCCCAAGCGGTGGACGCATAATCTTCAAATGAACCTGACCTATATTGCCCTGCCATTTTTAATTTGTAAGTCAGTGCACCTCCTTTTTCAGGTAGTGCATTTTGAAAGATTACAGATGCTTCCTCTTCAGTAATATCCTCCTTAAGCACGCTTACAATAACAGCCTGAAACAGTTTGTCTTCATATGCCTTGTTGCCAAACTGCTCTATAAAATCAGGGCTCTTCTCTACAAAAAAATCAAAATACTTACTTTCTGCATCTTCGATAGCCTCCATGACAAGCCCTCTGGATTGCTCATCATCCCAATTATCCTTAGTTTCTAGATATTCTCTGGTAATATCTGCTGACCGGGGGTCCATTACATCTCTAAGCGCTTCAGCGTATTCATAGAGAAATTCCGGCGATTTTTCACCTGAGTCATACCTTCTGGTGTAAGCGCTGATCTGTCTGCTCGGATCATTAGCAATATCGGCCAACTCTAAGAAATCATCGACTTTATGAAAACCAATAGCGCGATGGATTAAGTGTCCTTCTCCGTCTACGAATAAAAATGTAGGATAGGCTTCTACACCATAGCGCTCTGCGAGGGCAATACCCTCACCTTTTTCCATGTCCATCTTTACATTTATAAAGTCACTATTGTATCTTTCTCCAACTACGGTTTGGCTGAAAACATCTTTGTCCATGCGCTTACAAGGTGCACACCATACCGTGTAAGCATCAATAAAAACTGGTTTCTTTTCTGCTCTCGAAGCCTCTAGTGCTTCGTTAAAATCGCCATCAAAAAATGCAATTCCTGTAGAACTCTGTCCCATTGAGATAGTACTCATAAAAAGGGCTATTGTAAACCCTAGAAAACTGTAGTTTGTAATCATATGATTGTTTTAAGTTTTTATGCCGTCGTAAACAATTAGCCTGGGTTAAATAATAGGAACCATTCTTTACTTAAAATTATTTTCTAAGCTCAAGGTTATTGATTAATCGATCGATTTGCCATGTGGACTTTTCTGCTGACTCAGCTTTTTCTTTCGCTGTTTTCACTGCAATGAGCGCGGCATCAATATTGTTGTTTTTTTCTGCAATGACGGCATAGGTATACCATTTTTCATGGTCATCTGAGTCTTTTGATGCCATCTTAGCCCATTCCTCTGCTTTTTCTAATACGGCCTCTTCATCCTTGAAGTACCTTAATGCCAATAGAGCAGACTCATAGAGCCGCTCCTCATCTTTTTTAAACAGTTTGACATAATCCTTTGATGAGGATAAGAAACTGTTTTTATCCTGAAGCCTTGCATAGAACAGTATATCAGCCCGGGCATTAAAAGACTTACTTTCATGAGATACATGTTGTTTTACAACAGCTTTGGCCTTATCTTTTAAGGCCTCATAATCATAGTCTGCTGCTTTGACTACCGTAGTGAGACACGCATCAAGGATGCGATCTTCTACCTCTTCTTTGGCGTAAATCCCTTCTATAGCTTTTCGGTGTTCGATAAAGTAATCAAATACTTTAGAGTCGCTTTCTACTGTACCTTCAAATATGATCTGGAGGGCTGTTTCGTCAGAAAAGTCACTCCATTCTCTGAGAAAGTCGTTTGTGACAGCAAGGCTACTTTTATTAGAGGCGTTGAGCGCTGTGATGTAATTCAATATAGTCTCAGGAGAGCGATCACCCTTTTCATAAGCTTCTGCAAAATTTTTACCAGGCACTCTACCTGAGGCGTGTTTCTGCGCCAGGTTGATCAAATCCGGAGCAGACTTTGCGCCCACTACCACTTCTAATATGTCACCATTTTCGTCCATAAAGAATAGGGTTGGAAACGCCTTGACCGGATACTGTTGCCTAAAAGTCAATCCATCACCCTTCTCCATGTCTAGTTTAAGACTGATATAATTGGGATTGAATGCATCACCTACTTCTTTCTGAGGAAATACGCTGGAAGCCATGCGCTTACAAGGTCCACACCACACAGCATAAGCATCGACAAAGATTAATTTGCTCTGTTCTTTAGCTGCTTGTTTGGCTTCCTCAAAAGTGCCATTGAAAAACTCGATGCCATCTGCATATGCTGGATTAAACGTCCAAAGTAAAAAGATGGTGGAAAGTATTGTGATCCATTTCATATTCTCAGATTTAAAGATAAAAACGATCTAACGTCGGACTTATTGAGCCAGTTCGCTCTTTATATTATTGATAAGAATCTCAGCACTATTGATAAAATCATCACTTGGGTACATATCGATATACTTCTCATAATATTCTAGAGCTTTTTCTTTTTCAAGAAATTTCTCATCGAGCACAAAAGCTTGCAAAAATAAAGCCTGAGGTGCAGCATTTGAAGCGGGGTACTCTGTCCAAACACGTTCGAAATACTCTAAAGACTTGTGCCACTCATCTAAGTGCTTACATACTCCTGCGGATTGCAATAGTGTCACAGGTGCTCGACGATCATTAGGGTGATCACGAACAAACCGCTCTGCTTCTTCTAAAAACTCTCTTGCAACTTGCTCATCTTCAAACTCCATGTCGTCTCCAAATTGTGGACGCAGTCTACTGAGGGTGGCATAGTCGCCATCACTTGTAGCAGTTTGCTCAAATGGTTCTGTAGAATCTACACTTTGGACATTATTTTCTACTTCCTTAGATCTGTCTTCCCCGCAAGAAGACAAGATCAGTAATAGACAAAAAAATACAGACGTTGTTATATACACTAATTTCATTTGTAATTGTTTTTTTGCAAAAATACATAAGTACACTTTAAGACGTGTAAAATCATCATCATTTACTTTTTAAAGCGATTTCTCATGGATGCGTTTCATTTTGTCACTTTGGGCATCACCCTCCTCCTTTCGTCGTCAGGTCGCTATTGAAAGTCTGAAAATAGAGGATACTCCAAGTGGTTTGTAAGTATAAGGTTAAGTCATTTGGCAAAAATACTTTATAGCGGTTGGTTTGCGTTTGAGGACTATAAAATATAGCAATATGATGTCTAACAAACACTTTTTTTTACCTGTAATAATACTTGGCCTGACCACCCTGTCATTTATTTTTCTGGCATGTGATAAAGACGAAGGACCTGTCAACGAAAACTGTCCAGAAAAAGCCATAGAAAGTAAGTCGAGATACAACCGAAGTAGTGACATGCCATTTGTCATTGATAGCGCATATATCGAGGATCAGTGTTTATTCATTTTCATAGAGCACAGCGGTGGATGTGAGAGTTTATCATATGAACTTGTAGATAGAGGCGATATAGCAGAATCTTATCCTGTACAGAGGTGGATCAAGTTACTGATAAGAGGTACAGACAATTGTGATGCTCTGGTATATCCGGAGCTGAGTTTTGATCTCACGCCAATTCAGGCAATGGGTGAGGAGGTGTCGACATTACACCTAGAGGGATGGGACGAACCCTTAGAGCACCATTATGCAAATTAGGTAGATACCACTTCAATGTAAATTACTTGTCGGTTTATGTTTTTTTGTGGGGTATCGCCCTGCAGTTCGTCCCAGTTCACTAAAAACTGACCCTCACCAACAAGTTGGGAACACATTAACTTGTTGCTTTAGGCGACAAGTTACAACGACCCTATGACGGCTGGGGGGAGGGTAATGCCCCCAAAGACCAAAACTATGAAACGGAGACTATACTATTAAAGCCGAATTATGAAGGGTGATGATGTCATAAGGGTGAAATAAAATGATGGATAAAGACAGGTGTTTCGAGCAATTTTAATAAATTTATAGCGCAATGTTGATAAATGAAATTTTTGAATGAACAATAGAGTGGTTGATGATTTGGGTATAGTTCACCCTATAATAATGGCACCTATGTTTTTGGTGTCAAATGAAGCCATGATGAAAGCGGCAATAAAGGCCGGAATAATGGGTGTTTTTCCTAGCTTAAACTTCAGAGAAGATGGTGAGCTGGAGACTTTGATAGATAATTTACATGACTACAGAGCCAGGCATCCTGAGTATAAAGGGTCATTCGGCGTTAATATCATCACTCAAAATACCAATCCTTTCTTTAAGAAGCATCTAGATATTTGTGCGAAAAAGGAGGTGCCATTCTACATCACATCTCTGGGCTACGCAGGAGAGGTCATAGATAGAGCCCACGCTTATGGCGGCAAAGTCTATTGCGATGTCGTCAATCACAGACATGCAGAAAAAAGTGTAGAAGGCGGGTGCGACGGCTTTATTGCAGTTGGTGCCGGAGCCGGTGGTCATGCGGGTCCATTACCACTCCATACTTTTATTCCTGCTCTGAGAAAGACATTTTCCGAAGTGCCTGTCGTAGCGGCCGGAGGTGTAGCAGATGGCTACACTATGCTGTCGGTCATGGCTGCAGGGGCTGAGGGGGTGAGTATAGGCACTCGGTTTATTGCCTCTAAAGAAGCTCAGGTCAGTGATGATTACAAACAAGGTATTATCAATGCCGGTCTTGAAGATATCGTCATGACAACGAGACTTTCAGGTACCCCATGTGCCATTATCAATACGCCCTATGCTCAAAAAATAGGATACAAGCAGAATTGGCTCGAACGATTGCTGAATAAAAACAAGAGGACAAAAAAGTATTTCAAAATGATCACGCAGTTGAGAGGCGTCAAGCGACTTGAGAAGGCCGTCAAGCCGGGTACATATAAGACCCTATGGGCAGCAGGCCAATCTGTGGAATTTATTGATCAAGTAGATACCTGTGAAAATATAGTAAATCAACTGAATAAAGATTTAGTTAAAGCTCAAGCAAAATTAAACAACATCTTAGGAAGCAGAGTTGATCAATATTGGTAATGAGGATTTTATGTTTGCAGTCAATAACTATTACGGCCGATTTTATATTCTTGCATTATTAAGTGCAGTCTTACTGTCATCTTGCTCCATTTGGGAAGAGAGGTACAGGGACGATGATATTGTTAAGTTTTTTAGTCAGAACGACCTTGATGTAGAAATAGGTTATTATACTGTCATGGGGCGTAAAATGCGCTATATGTCAATTGGCGAAGACACATTGCCTACCGTATTGCTCATACACGGAGCGCCAAGCTCTATGAGTGTCTTCAATGAGCTAATAGCCGATACGGATATATTACAAAGAGCAAAGGTGTTCGCTGTAGATCGTCCAGGATATGGTTTTTCTAACTTTGGTAAGACCATGAAGTCGATCAGGAAGCAAGCAGCAATGATAGCCCCAATATTAGACTCTCTCCATCAGGCTAATGGCCCTGTAGTGGTTATGGGAGTTTCATATGGCGGACCTGTAGCCAGTAGATTAGCTATGGATTTTCCGGATCTGGTGGACGGCTTGGTTTTGGGTGCTCCCGCAATTGCTCCGGGAGAGGAAAAGACTTACCTCATTTCATACCTCATCACTTCAGAAATGACCAGATGGATCTTTCCCACTATGCTAGTTGTAGCCTCAGAGGAGAAGTTTTCTCATGAAGAAGAACTTAAGAAAATGTTGCCTCTGTGGGAAAAAGTCGATAAGCCGATCATATATATTCAGGGTGAAGAAGATGATTTGATCTACTTGTCAAATGCTAAGTTTATAGAGGAAAAAGCCGTTAATGCTCCATTTTTGAAAGTGGTGATGATTCCCGACCAGCCTCACTTTTTGGCTATACCCCAGAAGGATCTGTTAGCCAAGTCTTTAATAGAAATGATTGATATACTGAAAAATGGTATTCCAAAAGCTTTGGACTATGCTGATGAAAATATGGAAGTTATTGAGTGGGTAGATTAATGAACTATCAGCCCATTTATTATTTTTTCATAGCGCAAACTTCACATTTAAAATCTTTAACAAAAAGGCTGATTATAGAACCAGGATTAGGGATAGAATAAATATGTTGTGAACCTTTGAGACCAATGAAAACACTATAAAATGGATGCTTCGAACAGTTAGCTTAGATGACAATCATTTACAAGTTTGTTATCCCCCCATTTCAGTACGCATATCTTTAAGTTGGCTTTCCCAGAGCGCTTTTTGACTGTCGACTTCGTCATCATCGCAAAAGTCACAAACGAGAAGTATGGTCTCATTGGTGACTGGCGATGTGGAGATTTTGAACTCCAAATACTCTTCATCATATTCAGCGTCAAGCCATTTAAACTTTAGGTATTCGTCTTCTGAGGACTCGATTAATTTAGCTTCTTGAGGATAGCCTTGCCAATAAAACGAATAAATGTCTTGCTCAATATCGACCTCTTCACAGAACCATCTGACCAGACATGCCGGAGTCGTTAAAAACTTATAGACGATCGTAGGCGATGCCTTAAAAATAAACTCCATTTCTACTTTGACACGGCTCATGTTACAGTCTTAATATTATATAAAAAGGAAGTAGTATCACTACCTTGTTTACGCAAAGAAAAACAAATAATTGATTTATGCAAATAAATTATGGACTTTTTCATTGACGATATTTGGGGTCACTTATTATTTCTGGGGAGTAGGTCTTAAATTATACAGTTAAGAAAATAGATTTACAAACAGTATAAATCTATACTAGCTGCGTTTGCTTATGACTTTTGGCTGTTCTTCTCTTTG
>SLDF01000218.1 GCA_007125435.1 Saprospiraceae bacterium | reverse complement strand
TTATCGTAGATGGCTGAAATCCTAAGCCTTGTCCATCCCTAAAGTAGTCTTCAACCAAATAACCATCTTCATCTATAACTGCTATATGCTTACGTGGCTTTCCCTGATACTCTATAAAGTCCCCGGTTATGATGTACATGCCATCTTTCCAATGTATCAATTCATCAATATAATAATTTCGAATAACGGTCTCATCGCCTTCCCATTCTAAATATGGAATCGAACTGTTAAGTGCATTAAAGGTCGTATCATAAGATCCGTCTAAATTTAATCTAATCATAGGAGCAACATAATCCACTCCATCATCTCTTATGACAAATAAGCCTTTCAAGATCAGCTTACCGTTTCTTTGTACAAAACTTATATTATCAAAATTAAATCTAAAAATTCGTTGGATTGGTTCTCTAGTACCAAATGAAAACATCGTATCAATTTTGCCTTTCAAATCCATTTTGAAAAATAAAAAGGACTGATGTCCATCAGCTAGCCTAGCATTGGTAGAAAAATAGACCTTTTCGTGGAGGGAGTCTAGATGTAAGTTCTTAATATGAACAGGATGTGGCGAATTTGAAGCAGGATCTGGCTCAGATAATTCAGGAAAACGTATCGAACGGTCTATATTGCTTTCTCTATCCAACATTAGAAAATGAGGATGAACATTCCAGCTCTGAGCTAGACTATCACTTTGTGCCCCTCCTAATAATATTCTATCATTATGAGGCAAATATATAACATCTCGTGCATGTCGGAGTGAACCTTGTGGTAATTCAAATAAAAAATAAGTAGAGTCAAACCACCCATCCTTATGAATTCTCAATGCCCCATTAGGTTTTCCTCTTCCTGTACTGTAAAGATATGGGTCTATGTAGGTGTAATGTTCAGGATAAGACCGTCGAACTTCTGAATTAAAGTCATCATAAATACTTCCATCTTTTGAATTAATTCGCATTAAAAATGAATGCTTGTCATTGTCCGTGCATAAAATGGATGCTCCTGAGTATTTAACAAGGATAGTTCTATCCTCTAGAATAGCAGCATCTGTAGCATTTAATATGCAAAATGGCGGATCAAAGGTTTTGTCTCTGCGAAAGTCAAGCTGCGCATCACAAATATAAATTTGCACTAATAGTAAAAAAACAATTTGTATATTTTTCATGGATGTATTTATTTGAAAAAAATGAAAGGTCTCAGCAATGTATAATTACGGCTGAGACCTAAAATATTGATTTATTGTTTTATTAATTTTGAAAAACCAAGTACATGACCTTTTGAGGAGGATATTGTCACGAAGTAAACACCAACTTGCAGCATTGATGTATTAATTATTTCTCCATTCATTAACCCCTCTTGATGGAGCTGAAGTTTACCTGATAAATCGAATACATCTAACTGAAATGGCCCACTAATATCATCTGAAAAATGAAATAATACAGTATTCACAGTAGGGTTTGGTAATAACACAAAGTCATGAAAAGAAACTCTTTGCTCGTTTTCTAAACTTTTGGACAAATCAAGTAATAATGCTGAACTTTCATTGCTATATTGGTAAGGTTCACCTTCTTCGCATTCATTATGAAAGAGACACAGTATCCCGGAGGCTAAGTGACTACCTTTACTTAAGTATCGTCCTGCAATAGCTCTAAGCTCGTTTAACTGAGCGTCATTTAAGTCATGCCACTGCCCACCATTTGTTAACAATTGATATCTAAAGTCATAAAATAGATCATAGGTCTCATGTTCATATGCTTCCCTTTCATCCATGTCATACGAAGAGACTAAACTGTTTTTTAGGATCGTTGCTTCATCATATCTCTGTTGGCTATATAAAAGTTCTATATAATCGTATTTATAACGTAGACTTGGCCATGAAGCATATATATCTTCGAGTTTTGCCATCTTCTCAGGAGATATGTTACATAGTTTTAGATGGTTGATCAATTTATTGACGGAGCTACTTGCAAGATAACTGTGATTGCTGATCTCATTACTTAATACCGATCGGTCTGTAACATCGCTCCATGAAGCTTTGATTAGATCTATATCAGCTTCATCTAAAGGGTCGTGCGCAACATTTGTTAAAAAGTTTAGTAGAAAGTTGCTTTTTGTAGCATCCGGGTTGGCTAGACATATGTCAAGTATGTCATCTTTTTCAAACTGAGAGTTTAGAGCCATTGCTCTTATAACTTCCTCAGACAAAAATGGGCTTAGGACGATTAACTCATTCATCATTTCGTACGGTTCTGTACACTCGGTAACTAAATTTATTAGTCCCTCGGAGTCTCCATCGTCAATTAGACTTAGAAGCAGTTGAAGTTTATCGTTATAAAAGTGTATATTATCGTAATAGGTATTTGTTAAACTATCTTCATTCCCTTCACTAAATCTTAGGAAATCTAATCCATCTCCAAAAAGACCTTCACTGATTTCAGTATCAAAACTACTTCTACACGTTCGTGCGTTTGGTGCAATACCCTTAAATGCCGTGCTAGGCAATTGAACGATTTGAGGATCTGTAATGCCACCATTGTGTAAATAAAAGAAAATATCGGCGTGGTTAAAAATATCTGCTATGTGTGGATCATTATGGACGAAGGAGTTACCAGCAGATACATGAGCACTTCCCCCCAAAAACTCGCCCTGGTTAGCTCGAATGCCATAATCATCCATTAGTGTATTGGATTCTGGATATGCAACAATGTCCAAATTGTTATCTTCATACTCGTTGCATAAAAATTGTAGTCCTGAAATAACAGGATTATCCATTCTATTTCTAAGAAATCCGACTGAAGCTGCTGCATTATAATAACCACCTTGATTAACGATTCCTT
>SLDF01000143.1 GCA_007125435.1 Saprospiraceae bacterium | reverse complement strand
TTAAAAAGTTTTATTCATATGAGTTATAAACGGAGTGTTGGTAAGTTAATTAATACCTTGTATATAAAGTATTTGATTGACATCAACGATGTTAGGAACATATATAAAAAGTATTAATTAATAATATCCATATATATGTCATATAATGTACTAACAAACTAACACAAGTAATAATGATAGTAATATAAATTGAATTTATAAAAAAGAACATCATTATTAAGAAAAGAGGATGTTGAAAATGAAGTCAATAAGTTGATTAATTTTGTCATGAGAAATGAATAGAATGAACAGATACAATGACATTCCTGGTGTTATACGATGGTGGCTTTTTGCCGGGCTGGTACTGATATTTATGCAGATTTTAATAGGGGGCATAACCCGTCTCACCGGGTCAGGCCTAAGTATAACGAAGTGGGAAATAGTAACCGGCACACTTCCGCCAATGTCTGAAGACAGCTGGCAAGAAGAATTTGATCTATACAAGGCCACACCACAGTACGAAAAGATTAATCAAGGGCTTAGTATGTCAGAGTTCAAGTTCATTTATTTCTGGGAGTACTTCCATAGACTCTGGGCAAGGCTGATGGGATTTGCTTTTATTATTCCTATAGCGTATTTTTTAATAAGGGGAATGATTAATAAGCCATTGTTAAAAAGATTGATTACAGTCTTTGTCCTAGCAGGTTTGGTGGCAACATTTGGATGGATCATGGTAGCCAGTGGATTAGTAGACCGTCCTTGGGTGAATGCTTATAAGTTAAGTATGCATCTAGGGCTGGCGCTACTGACATTTTCTTATTTATTGTGGACCTTTTTGTTAGTAAGCGATGTAAAAATTAATGTCGGCTATGAAAATGTCAGGGGATTGACGCGTCTACTTTTAGTATTAGTGATCATCCAAATATTCACTGGCGCATTAGTGGCCGGTATGCGCGCTGCTATGGTATACCCTTCCTGGCCGGATATGAATGGGGAGTGGGTGCCATCCGTCTTATTGGATAGATCTCTATGGACCGTAGATACATTTTTGATGTATGATAAAAGCAGTTTTATGCCTGCTTTAACTCAGTTTGTGCACAGGCTAACAGCCTATTTAATCTTCTTTATTGGGCTTTATTATTTCTTACGTCTATGGCGATTAGGTAAGACTCTCTCAGGTATACAGTCAATGAGTTTAATCTTTATCATTTGCTTATTTACCCAAGTTGTCCTTGGTATATTAACGGTTATAAATGCTGTTGGTCAGATACCTGTATTTTACGGTGTAGCGCATCAAAGTATAGGTATTATTCTACTAAGTTTAATGATTTATTTTACATTTAAATCATGGCAAGTAAAACAAATTCAATAGACTAAATATATTAATTATTTCTATTCATTTGCTGTTGCATCTCATTTCTGTAATTTCTATCTCTACCTTTGTATAGTTCAAATCTTGAAGGTTCTATTTTTGATGGAAAGTAATTATTGTTCCTATCTACATCTGCTATTTCCAAATATGGATCGAGTTCTACCTGTACAATTTTTTTATCCGATACAAACGTCTTGGTAGCAATGTCAGCATGAACAGCCCAGATCTCTGCCGGAATACGTATGACTTCTTCACTATCGTCCTCAAATGAAAATTTAACAATAATGGGCATGACCAATTCACCAACATTCTCAACCGTTAATTCATGAAAGTATAAATCTCCGTCTATGATGTCTCGTTCTTTGTCAGATAGAGACGCTCGAAATCTTTCATAATCAGAACTCGTCATTGTATTTAAAAGGATAGGATCATACTCGAGGTTATAGAAGTCAAGTAATGTTGTATCCCTTTCTGCATAAGTTAGTTCTTCTTGGTCCCTATATCTTTGCTGAGATATATTTTTTAATTGTTCGCTCTTTGCTTTTTGGTATGCGTACTCTTTTTCAGGATTGTTATTTTTTACAGTGTAGGTTTTAAATGATTTTATACTTTGATCACAAAATTGGTTGGTGTAGAACCATCCTCTCCAAAACCAATCCAAATCTACAGCTGAAGCATCTTCCATAGTACGGAAAAAGTCAGCCGGTGTTGGATGCTTAAAAGCCCAACGTTTTGAATACATTTTAAACGCGTGATCAAATAATTCCCTACCCATAATGGTTTCTCTAAGGATATTAAGAGCAGTTGCCGGCTTAGCATAGGCATTCATACCTAACTGAGATACACTTTCCGAATTGGTCATTATCGGTTCAAGGTTTCTTGGATCACCTTTCATATAATCTGTTATCATATGAGCTGGTCCGCGTCTTGATGGATAGCCTCTCTCCCATTGTTGTTCTGTAAGATATTGTACAAAAGTATTGAGACCCTCATCCATCCATGTCCATTGTCTTTCATCAGAGTTAATAATCATAGGAAAAAAGTTGTGGCCTACCTCATGAATAATGACTGATATGACCCCATATTTAGTAGCTTTAGAGTAAGTACCATCTGGTGCACATCTACCGTAATTAAAGCAAATCATCGGGTATTCCATGCCTATACGATCAGCATTTATAGACCACGCCACTGGATAAGGATAATCTATAGTAAAGTGAGAATACCATCTCAAGGTATGTGCTACAGCTTTTGTTGAGTATTGCTCCCAAAGAGGATTAGCTTCTTTGGGATACATTGACATAGCCATAATATTTTTTCCACCTATCTCAACAGCCATGGCATCCCATATAAATTTTCTTGAAGATGCAAATGCAAAGTCTCTAACATTCTCTGCCTTGAATTTCCATGTCTTAGTTGTACTTGCTCTCAGTGGTTCTCTTGCTTCTGCTTCTTCTTGATTAGCGATGATAACCGGATGATCAAATGATTGCTCTGCTTCTTTATATCTTTTAAGTTGATCCTTATTCATGACTTCTTTCGGGTTTTGAAGTGTCCCGGTTGCTGCAACTAGATGGTCAGCAGGCACAGTAATATCTACCTCGTAATTTCCAAAAGTAAGTGTAAATTCTCCTTTACCTAGAAACTGTTTATTTTGCCATCCTTCGTTGTCAGAGTAAACGGCCATTCTTGGAAAGTACTGAGCTATGGTATAAAGGTAATTATCATCTTCCTCAAAATATTCATAGCCTGATCTTCCTCCCACTTTCATTCTATCGTTGATTAAAAACCACCAGTCAACATTGAATTGAAAAGTCTCTCCCGGTTTTAATGTTTGGTTTAGATCAATTCTCAACATTGTCTTATTGATAATGTAGTTTAGATCTTTATTCTTTTGGTCAGTAAGTTTGGTAATATGAAATCCTCCATCAAAGTCATTAAGCAATGATGAAAGATTAAACATATTCATCCGCTCTTGAACAGAAATTTGTCGAATGAGATTGGCATCGGAATCTTGTTGCCATATATTCTGATCTAATTGTAACCATAAGTAATCCAAATGGTCAGGCGAATTGTTATAATAGGTTATAGTCTGACTGCCTGTTATTTTCTGTTCATCATCATCTAATATTATGGACATTTTATGATCAGCTCTCTGTTGCCAATATTCGTGACCTGGTGCACCAGAAGCAGTTCTGTATACATTTGGAGTAGGCAATTCTTCATAAAGCTGTCTAAATTTATCTTCTTTTTCTTGGCCAAATACAGAAAATGATAGTAGTAATGCTATAGCTACTGTTAAAAGTTTCCTCATAAATTCTATTGAGTTTGATAGATATTATAGATTGATATATAAATTTGTTCCACGTGGAACATAAAGAAAAATAGAAGTTTAACAGTGTCCAAATTTAATAAGTTGTATTAACATATATTTAATCCATGTTTCACGTGGAACATTTTATATTAGTACTTATAGATACCTTCATTATTTACTTTTGTTGTCCAGGCACTTTGATCGATTATATCTCTGGTTATTTGCCCTATTTCTGAAAATGATATTGATTTATTAAGTGAAGTATCCCATAGCTTATCTGTCTGATGCCTCCTTAGAAAGCTGTCAAATACATCAATAAACTTTTCTATCTGTCCTTTCAATAGGTAAGTCACCATCAGACTAGATTCTTCTCTGTTTAATTTTTTAGTAGGTGCATAATTAATCTCACTGTTATTTGATGCATTGATAAAAAGTCCCTCCCCCAGCAATATGCGTTCGTGAAAACCTTTACCACTGAGGTAGACGCCACCTCTTAATAAACTTTTTATAATACCGTTATTTAAGTTTGTGGTATCCTCACACATGTGGTCAACAATTTCAAAGATGTCATATGCATTCACAAAGTTCTTATCGTATTCATAGACGATGTACAGTAAACCTGCAATTATATATGAATCCTTATAGCTTGCATTAATTGCTATCTCCTGAGAAATGGTGATATGAGAAGAATACAGATAGGCATGATATTGCTTATCTATATAGCCACACAGCATATTTACAGCTTCTTCTACTGTATCATCTTGATGTCCATTTTCTATGACAGTCAAGTTAAAGGCAGTACAATCACAAGTAATATATAAAGGTAAACCAACTGCACAAAAAGTATCAATAATCAGTGGACATCCTATTTTAAAACCAGCCATGTTGATTTCATTTTTTTATCTGTGAAAGACAAATATACATAAATGGACGACCTGTCAAAATCACTAATCCTATAGTAGATGCACTTTCTTATCTATTGCAAAAAAAATAAAAGTATATAAATCTAGAATTTTTACTTTGTATAATATTATGTCGCTTTGGGCATCACCCTACGGGTCGCTTTTTAGAGTCTGAAAACAGCCATCTTAATGACCCCAAGTCTTGCTCTTTTGAGCAATCTCTTCGAAAAAAATACTTACGGAGTTTGGCTATCCTTGATGTCATCTTCAAAGGCTAGACCGCTGCACTGCTTGATAATTTTACTTTATACTTCCTGCTTCATCGGTCGCGTAGCACTTGAGGCTATACTCTCTCTTCAGCACTCGTCTAAAGTAAAATTCTCTAAGCTCTAGCACTTTTCAGACGACATCAAGTGTAGCCTTGGCTATGCGCGTATTTTTTATTCTTCGATCTCACTCAAAATAGCTTCGACTTAGATCATACGATGGCTATTTTCAGACTCGTTACAGGGCTCTCTGGACGGTCGGCCTCTGCTTCGCTAACGCTACGCAGAGTCTGGCTCCTAATGTCGCCACCCTTGCACATCGATGATGCAATAAGCAATATAACTGAGATTTACCAGTGAACATGTCCATCTCAACGTGTACCGAAAAATCTTATTATTTATGTTGTGCAGGCATAAAAGAATAAACAACATGTATCGTTTAACAATTAAACTTTCTGATTACCTTTAGGCTATATCTAATAACCGCATCAGAGGTTAATAGAACTTCATTCTAAAAAACTTAGTAGACAATACACACGACTTAATTTATGTCAAAGAGACCTTTACCTAAAAGAATCCTAAGGTTTATAGTAAAGATTCTATTGGTATGTATTGTGCTTTTGTTTTCTGTAATAGCAGCTATAAGAATACCTTATGTGCAGAATGTTATAGCTGTGAAAGCCACTAAATATATATCTGATAAAATTGGGTCCACAGTTTATATTGACCGATTATATTTTACTTACAATATCAATCTGGTCTTAGAAGGTCTCTGTTTAGAGACTTTAGATGATGATGTTTTATTGCATTTGTCTTACCTTGAATCTGGCGTAAAACTATGGCCACTTTTCCTAAAAGAAGTACATTTGAAGCCTTTTCAATTACATGATGTACAATTGAATATTCACAAGGATTCTTTAGGTATATCTAATTACGATTTTATACTTGAAGCTTTTGAAAGCAATAAAGATGAGGAGACAGATAGCAAAACAGAATATTCTAGTTCTTCTTTAATCATCTTTCCGTCTTCTGTAAATATTAAGAATATAGCCGTCACATATCAAGACCA
The DNA here is from genome assembly GCA_007125435.1 of Saprospiraceae bacterium. Lineage (GTDB taxonomy): Bacteria > Bacteroidota > Bacteroidia > Chitinophagales > Saprospiraceae > SLDF01. Next base: position 4,906 of record SLDF01000143.1, on the reverse strand, counting down.
ATATGATAATATTTACATGGATGGTTTCTTAGGTCTGCTAAATCTGCATCCTAAAAAGATTGATTTACAAAACATGATGTTTGATATTAAAAGCATAGCTTTTAAAGACAGCCGGATAAGATATGATGACCATTCTGCAGCAATAAAAGATATTGTCAAGTCTGACTCTATTCCTCCCGCCTCACTAGAGGGTATCATAAATATAGACCACATTCTATTAAGACATTTAGACATTCAATATGCTTCTACTAAAGATACCTTTTCTACTAAAAGTTACATTGGTGATATCAACCTCCGTTCTCTTAAAGCAAATCTATCTAATGAATCTATTAACTTTAAAGATTTATCAATCAACAATAGTCAGATATTTTTATTCATGTCTGCTCCTGACCAGACTCAAGAATCTGAGGAATTACAATGGCCAATAGATTTATTACCGATAACAACCTGGAATATACATGCCGGCAAAGTATTGTTGAAAGATGACTCATTTGTCCTACAGCATGGGCATAATATCAACGTTGATAGGCAACCCAAGAATGTGATGGATTTACTGATTGACGATGTAGATATTCGCAATATCAAAATGGTAGAAGAAGAAATCAGCGCTCAATTTGAGAAATTATCAATCACGGATAAGAATACTATTTCACTCAAAGATTTAACCGGTACGCTCAACTTAAACCCCAAAACACTTTCGATTGAAAAGCTTAATATCAAACTAGAACATAGTGAAATTGCAGGAGACCTTCAACTGCATTATGGTGGCATCACGAGGATACAAAATATAGTTTTCGAACTCTCCTTGAGAGACTGCATATTTGATCCTGTAGACTTAGAAAGACTAAACATTGAAGCACTAGAAGATGAGCGGATTTCCCATCTCTTAGCCAGTCCTATTTATATGGATGTAAGATCAAAAGGTAAGATTGACGATTTTAAAATCGATAGATTATTAGTTTCACTTGGTCATAAAACGACTTTATCCGGTAATGGCCGCGTGAGGGGTTTACCAGATGTCAATAAAATGGTCGTTGACTTGCCAAATATTGAATTTAATACTATTAAAAAGGACGTCATTCCTTTCATTCAGGATGATGAGGTGATGGGTTATCTACCTGATTATATAAATATCAAATCATCTATTAGTGGCGGTATACATGCAGCATCAACAATGCTTAACTTATCAACAGATAAAGGTATTTTGATATTTGATGCCCTACATACTAGATCATCACAAGACTTCTATACATTTTCAGGATTTTTTGAAGTAGATGAGCTGGACTCGCATTTCTATTCAGGTGAAGAAGATTGGTTAACAATTCATCTTGGCGGCAATTTTGAAGGAGAAGGCCGTAGTTTAGATGATTTCAAGTTAAGCTCCATCATAGATATACATAGATTGCCCTATGCAGATGCAGAATTTTGCGAAACAGAAATACATATACAAGGCGAAAACCGAATTTTTAATATAGACTTGATATCTGATGAAGTCTTTTTAGAAACTAATAGCTCTTTTATAGTAGAGCTTGATACCTTAAAACCTTCATATTCTGGTAAGATAGACATTGCGTCCATTCAACTTCAGCCATTGAGATTACATCAGGATATGGTTAACATGGCTTTAGTCATGGATGCTAGTTTTGATGGTAACTTGGACGTATTCTCCACCAATATATTTCTTGAAAAAGGTAAAATAGGTATAGAGCAAGAGACTTATACCATTCCTACTATAACCGTTTCTGCAACTACAGATAGCTCGTCGTTTATGACAGAAGGTAATTCAGATTGGATACGATGGAAAGCAGAGAGTAATACACATATTATGCCATTGGTACAATCACTCCAGTCGTTTGTTAATCAGGACTCCAGCTATCTGGATAAAGAACGAATCGAGTCAAGATTCGTCACCTTACAGGGTCATCTAATGGTAGAAAATGATCCAGTCTTATCTGAACTTTTAATACCTGATTTAGAACATTTTGAGACTAGTGGATTACAATTTTTCTTTAATGAAAAATCAGGTCAACTAAAAATAGAATGGCCCTGGTCGATCATTCAATACGATGGTATCACCGTAGAAAACACGAAAATAGATTTTACATCAGATGGAAATAATCTCGACTACTCTATTGGTTTTGATCGATTAACCAGAGATGATATAGATATTTATGCCACCAAACTATTTGGTGCCCTTAATTTACCTGAAAAGAACGTAGCGGCTACATTAGAAAACAGATCATCAAACGATGATGTCTTAGTTAATTTGGCAACCAGTATATGTTATTTTCCGGACAGCCTGGTCTTTCACATTTATGCAGATGAAACCATCATCAATAAAAATTATTGGTCAATACCGACATCTAATAATATTACTTACCTGGACAAACGTCTGATTATTGAAGATTTTATTTTAGAGTCTGACAATCAGTCACTGGAACTATATACCATTAAAGAAAAAGAAGATGATCATCTGGGCATTCAATTTACTAACTTTCAGATTTCATCTTTTACTGCCGTACTTAATGAGGATGCACCACCACTAGAAGGTACTATTATGGGTAGTGTAATGATTGAGAACATGTTTGATATTCCCGGCTTTGAAGCCAATGTTTTTATAGAAGACCTATATGTTTTAAATGAACCATTTGGTATATTTTCAATCAAAGCAGAGGGTACGGATGATTTGACATATACCATTGAAACTATGCTAAGAGATGGTCCTATTTTATTTGAAGGTGCTGGCTTTTATGATATATCCGGCGAGAAACCGACCGGTGAAGTCAGATTGAATCTGGAGCAAGTTGATGTCAGTATTCTTAACAAGCTTATTCCTGATGATATTCAAGACGCTCAAGGTGAAGTCAGAGGTCTCGTTAATCTATATCAAAAAGATGATAATATTTCTTACGATGGGCAATTAACTTTTTTGAATGCCAGTTTCTTGGTCAATGCGATTAATGAAAGATTTACCCTTCAGGATGAGAAAATCTCATTAGGCGATAATAAAATTACTTTTGAAAGATTTAAGATTGTCAATAGTGAGAACCAAATGAGTCGAATTTCTGGTTACTTAGACCTCAATAATACAGATGACATAGGCTTGGATCTCAGAATTAGAGCAGATAATTTTAGAGTAATTAACTCTACTGCTGCCGATAATTCCCTTTTCTATGGTCGGATATTTATTGATTTTAGTTGTGATGTTACAGGCAGCGTAAGCCAACCATTAGTAAAAGCCACAACGAGATTGAATAAGGGTACTAATGTAACCTTTGTCGTACCCGAAGAACAATTAGACATTATCGAAAAAGAAGGCGTGGTTATTTTTGTTAATGTTGCAGATGGGGATTTAGAGCGATTAGATGAAGAAAGACTTGCCGTTTCTGATATAAGAAGCATAGATTTGACGGCAGTATTGGAGGTGGATTCTGCGTCTGTACTAAAAGTCATTGTCGATGAAAGGTCAGGAGACTTTATCCAAGTGAGAGGGGAGGCAAATCTAAACTTCACGCTTGACCCTAATGGAAGAATGGCTTTATCAGGTATATATAGTGTAAATGAAGGAAGATACGAACTCAATTTATATGATTTAGTTCGCAGGCGATTTGATTTTGTTCCTGGAAGCAGTATAGTTTGGTCGGGCGACCCATATAATGCCCAATTGGATCTCAGAGCTTTATACAGGGTTAGAACTGCACCTATGGACCTCATGTCAAGACAACTTGCCGGCTCAGATATGACGACAAGGACATCATATAGACAAGAACTACCTTTTGAGGTGTATCTTAATATTGGAAACGAATTGACACAGCCTGAAATATCGTTTGCTTTAGATATGCCTGAATCTCATAGAAATGCACTTAATGGCAGTGTATACAGTAGGATATTACAGCTGAATGAAACAGAGTCAGAACTCAATAAGCAAGTATTTTCACTGATGGTGCTTAATCGCTTTATGCCGGAAGATATGGCTGGCGCAGGCGGAGGTACAGGTGCCATAGCAAGATCCAGTGTCAGTCAAGTGTTGACCAGTCAACTCAATACCCTTTCTGATCGATTTATTCAAGGTGTTGACCTTGACTTTGGCGTGGATAGTTATACAGATTTTCAGACAGGTGCACCAATCGATAGAACGCAGTTTAGTGTGCAGGCACGTAAAGCTCTATTCGATGATAGACTTGTTATATTAGTTGGTAATCAGATAGAACTTGAAAACAGTCAACACTTTAATCAAAATGCTACAGACATTATAGGAGATATCAGCATAGAGTATTTGATGACTGAAGATGGCAGATATCGCGTAAAGGGATTTAGAAAAAATGAATTTGAAGGTATGGTAGAGGGTTTACTTATTGTTGCAGGCGTAGCTGTTTCTTATAGAAGGGAGTTTGATCGCATAAATGAGCTATGGAAAAAACCTGAAAAACAAAAACAAATAGACACGACAGAAACCCCACAACCATTGCCGGATACTATTAATATTGACCGTAATTAATGACATTGACAAAAAGTAAATGGATCCTTTTTCTATTTATGTCTTTATACCTGTGCAGCTGTCACAGCAGTCGTTTCATTGGAGATAATGATGTTCTATATACCGGGGCAACCGTGACAATAAAAAACAAAAAAGGAATTAGAGACGTCAAGCGCATTCAGCAAGAGGTTAATACTATTACTCGACCCAATCCAAACAGCAAACTATTCGGATTTTACTTTGGTCTATGGGCGTGGCAATATGGCAGTAGAGAAAAAGCCGGACGCATAGCTAAGTACTTTAAAAGAAGATATGGAGAAGAACCTGTTGTTTTTTCTACTGTAGACACAGCCGTTAATATTAGACTCATATATAATAGACTGGAAAACAGAGGCATTTTTAACACTACAATTCATGCGGAAATACACC
>SLDF01000262.1 GCA_007125435.1 Saprospiraceae bacterium | reverse complement strand
GAAAGCCTTAAGTTCTCTTCAAGCATAAACAGCGAAGTGGACAAAGTCCACGCAGCGTAAACGTTTGAGAAAGCGAAGCGAATCTCAAACATTAAACAGCGAAGCGTAAACAACGGACAACTGTGAACCGACAACAGAAAACCGACAACTGACAACCGACAACCGATTGCTTGCGTGAGGGATAGCAGCGATATGAACAGGGCTGGCATAGATGGTGGAGCACTGGTGTGATGGCGACTGGTAAGAAGCCACTCACACCAGTAGCGACACCCTATGGCAGACCTGTGAATACAAGCGGATAGCCCGACCCCGCGCGACAGCAAGGGGGCACGCCCAAAGAAATTTTCTATATATTTGGAGGTTGATAATAAAGTCGTGCTGAGATCCAGGTAAAATATAAACCGAATTATGTACGAGAGTTGTCGTGCTTCAATTCATAAGTAGCTTTATCTGGATTGAACCTAATATGGGTAGATTTCTTTTATAATAAATGCAGGAAATGTTTGGTATCAAGTCTGCTGTGGAGGGTATAGTCAAAGCTATGCGGTCAGAAAGGAACCTCAGGGTCCAAATAGTGATGGCGGTGCTAGTGCTGGTGTCTGGATGGGTGTGTGGTATCAGTCGTACGGAATGGTTGATTATAGTCTTGCATATCGGCCTTGTACTCAGCTTTGAGTGTCTTAATACATTTGTAGAGTATCTTTGTGATCTGGTACATCCGGATTTTTCTCATCGTGTAAAATATGTGAAGGATGTGGCAGCAGGGGCGGTGCTTATTGTTGCTGTATCAGCCTTGGTCAGTGGAATACTGATTTTTTATCCTTATGTTTGGCGGATGTTAGAAGCCATGTGAGCTTTGCATGCCATGATAAAAACTAATCAAGAGTAATGGATATCAATTATCAATTGAAAGTATTCGAGGAGCTGAGTCTCAGAGATTTGTACAGTATCCTTAAACTGAGGCAAGAGGTCTTTATAGTGGAACAGGATTGTGTCTACCTTGATTGTGATGACAAGGATATGGAGGCTTATCACCTGCTGGGACTGAGTGAGTCAGGCGAGTTGGTCAGTTATTCCAGAATTTTGCCGCCGGGATTGTCTTATGATGATGCGGCGTCCATAGGTCGGGTGCTGACCGGTAAAAGCACACGCGGCAGTGGCAAAGGACATGACTTAATGAAAGTATCTTTGATGTACTGTCAACTGTTATTCGAAGATGTAGCGATACGGATTTCTGCTCAGTGCTATCTCATCGAATTTTATAGTAGCCTGGGATTTGAAACTGTAGGCGAGTCTTATTTAGAAGATGGCATACCGCATATTGAGATGGTTTTCATAAGTGGTGAAGAGGAGTCAGATTCATAATCAGTAAAAAATATAGATTGAATTGAGGTACATGCTCCATCTTTCATATGACGGTACAAAATACCACGGTTGGCAGAGACAGGTCAAGGTAAAGACGGTTCAGGAGACCTTAGAACATTATCTATCTGAGGTGCTAAAACAGGATATAAGGTTGATAGGATGTGGTCGAACAGATGCAGGGGTACACGCAACACAGTATTTCGCCCATTTTGACATAGAGGAGGCTCACCATGTTGATTTTTTATTTAGAATTAATAAGCGATTGCCTGGGGATATTGCAATACATGGATGTCATGAGGTGGAACTGAATAGTCATGCTCGATTTGATGTGTTGAGTCGATCGTACAGTTACTTTGTGCACCTTCACAAGACGCCTTCTCTGTCTATGTATTCAGGACTTTATCCACATGAGATAAAATATGAGGATCGCATGGTGAGAGCTATACGCATGCTATTGATGTATAACGAATACAGGGCGTATTGCCGGCGACCTGATAAAATGAATACTACGATATGTCACTTCTCTGATGCGCGGTTGTATACCTATGCGTCATCGGATAGGTGGCGATTTGATTTTACAGCGAATAGATTTTTGACAGGTATGATCAGATTGCTGGTAGGAGAGCTGCTGGCCATAGGGCAGGGGTTGGTTTCGCTTGAAAGCTTTGCACATCATCTTTCTACCGGTGATACTCTAGAAAAACATAGGGCAGTCGATCCGCAGGGGCTACATCTGACGAGAGTGGTACTGCCTTATCTGAATATAAAACCAATTAGTGCGCCATTTGACATAGATGCACAGAGCAATGGCTGGGTGGAAATGCATTAATAAGATTTAGTTATCATCACCTAGAAAAATATACATCTGGTTCTTTTTGGGTGTTGTCTGGATTAATACATAGTTTTAGAATAAGACCTGGAGGGTCGGTGTCAATAATAATATCATTTGATAAAAGACATATATGAAGACAGTCATATTAGGCGCTACAGATAAGAAACACAGAGCGGCTTACAGAGCAGCGGAGCTACTAGAGAAAAGCGGCAATGAATGGATACCGATAGGTATAAGACCGTCTACCTTGCTAGATAGATCAATTTTGGACTTAAAAGAACGGCCTTTGATAGAAGATGTCCATACGGTGACCTTATATATAGGCGCCGAAAATCAACCAGAGTGGTATGACTATATAATCTCCTTAAAGCCAAAGAGGTTGATTTTTAACCCCGGTACAGAAAATACGGAACTCTGGCAGATGGCAAAAAATAATGGCATAGAAGTGGAAAATGCCTGCACTTTAGTATTGCTGAGCATCGGACGCTATTGAACCCGCATTATGCATTAGCGATTTCTATTACGGCTTTAAATCGACGAAGGAGATTCACGAACACAAATAAAGAAATCAAAACAGCGCGAGTAAATGGCTTCAAAATAGGGCGCTTTGCTTGATTTCACTCATTCACCATAGGGGTG
>SLDF01000297.1 GCA_007125435.1 Saprospiraceae bacterium | reverse complement strand
CGGGCCGGGCTATCCGCTTGTATTCACAGGTCTGCCATAGAGTGTCGCTGCTGTTTTGAGTGGCTTCCGTTCGGTCGCCCCTCCCTCCAGCGCTCCACTACATATGCCATACCTGCTCATATCACTTCTATCCCTCACGCAGTAAATCTGTTGTCAGTTGTCTGTTGCTTGAAGATACCTGTATTCTTTCAAGTTTTATTGGTGGTTCGGTCGAGTTGTTTTGTGATCATTCTTGTTTTTTTGATAATTCAGTCGTCGCTGTGTCATAGACGGCTATATTTAAATACGATGATTAGTGAATGAGCTTTAGCTAAATCTCAGAGAAACTAGAATGTGCAAATGTTCTAGACGTTGTAGGTGTTTTTAGATGTAGCTCTATACCCTGACCAATGCAATATCAAAGTATTTTCAAATAGTTCACAATGTAAATCAGGTTAAAGGGATTGTTAGAAGCAGAATCTCGCTATGTTCGATCAGGTCTGATATCTTTTTTCCTGACTTCATGGTGTATATATGGGATGGGTATTAATCTTACAGGCACCGTCTTAACCCATCTTGCCAATCGGGAATAGTCATACCTGTTACTGCCTTTATCTTTGTGCAGTCCATTACTGAGTATGCCGGCCTTTTTGCCGGAGTAGGGTAGTCCTCTGTTGTAATTGGGAGAAGTGGTGTCTTGATGTTCTTAATGCGGAAAACTTCTTTAGCAAGTCCATACCACGTAGTCTCGCCCTGATTAGAAAAATTATAGGTGCCAAATAAATCGGATTGTTGATTTCCTTCGCGATATAGACTGATCAGTTTATCAGTCACTAATGCAAGGTCATCGACAAAGGTTGGGCTACCAATTTGGTCATTGACGACGCGTATTTCATCCTTTTCTTTGGATAGCCTTATCATTGTATTGACGAAGTTCTGCCCTTGACGACTATAGAGCCATGAAGTCCTGATAATAAAGTGTTTCTTGCAAATAGCTCTCAGTAGCTTTTCTCCAAGAAGTTTAGTAATACCATAGGTGCTTTTGGGCGTAGTAGGATCTGTTTCTAACAGAGGTCTGTTGAGGTCATTGTCGTACACATAGTCTGTAGAAAAGTGTACACAAAGTGCCTGCTTCTTTTGACAAATAGCAGCAATCTCCTCTAGCGCCAGAGCATTGATCTTTGCGCATCTCCTTTGTTGAGATTCTGCTTTATCTACAGCAGTATATGCAGCTGTATTGATCAAGATGTCAAAGTCGTAGTCTTTTAGCTTGTGTATACTTTCTGTTCTGCTTAGGTTTACGCTTCTTCGGTTAAGAAAAGTGGAGATATATCTATCATTATTTTGATATACTTGTTTGAGTGCGGTTCCTAGCTGTCCGGTTGACCCAAGAATAATTATCTTACAGACGCTTTTCATATTTGCTTACGATGGTTGCCAAAAGACGGTAATATAGAGTCTTTTTCTGATAAAATAGCAATTGACGGATTAATATTCCATTCAATTTTTAACTTTGAATCATTACAGTGAATGCCACCTTCTGCACTCTTATTATAATAGTTATCTGTCTTGTAACAAAAGATAGCTTCGTCACTTAAGACTAAGTAACCATGGGCAAATCCTCTAGGTATAAAGAGTTGATGTTTATTTTCCTCAGAGAGTATGGCACTGTATACTTGACCGTATGTTTTAGAGCCCTCGCGAATATCTACAGCGATATCTTGTACTTCTCCTTTGACGACACGCACTAATTTTGCCTGAGCATAATCCCCCATCTGATAATGCAGTCCTCTAAGCGTGTTTTTCAGAGAATAGGATTCATTATCCTGGACGAATGCAGCCATGATGCCTAGCTCCTCCAGCTTTTTCCTTTGATAGCTTTCATAGAAATAACCTCTCTCGTCATTAAAAACGCGAGGCTTAAGCAATTTTAATCCTTCGATAGGTTCTTCGATTAATTCCATATTGTAGTTATTTTTCTCTAAAGAAAATACCAATTGGGACACCTGAAAAGTCAAAATGCTTCCTTAATTGGTTCTCCAAAAATTGTTTGTAAGAGTCTTTAATATGCTTAGGATGGTTGCAGAAAAATGCAAAAGCGGGGTAGGCGAGTGGCAACTGCTTGACAAATTTAATTTTTATAAACTTTCCTCTGTGTGCCGGTGGCTCATGTCGATCGATTATGTCAAGCATGACATCATTAAGCTTCGAGGTTTTTATTCTGCGGTTTCTGTTTTCATAGACTTGCATAGCCGCCTCTACAGCTTTTAATATTCTTTGCTTTTCAGTTGCAGAAACGAATACGATTGGAAAGTCTCTAAATGGGGCAAAGCGTCTTCGTACTTCTTCTTCAAAATCTCTAGCTGTATTGGTCTCCTTGTCCATTAAGTCCCACTTATTGATCAAGATGACGATACCTTTATGTCTTTTTTGAGCAACTCTGAAAATACTAAGATCCTGTGATTCTACACCAAGGGTAGCATCTATCATTAATAAGCATACATCGCAATTATCTAGTGCATTCAGAGCTCGCATAACGGAGTAAAACTCAAGATTTTCATGCACCTTAGCTTTTTTACGTATACCAGCTGTGTCGATTAGCATAAACTCATGACCGAACTTGTTGTAAATGCTATGAATAGAATCTCGCGTTGTGCCGGATTGATCAGTGACGATGTTGCGATCTTCACCGAGTAGAGCATTGGTCAATGAGGACTTGCCGACGTTAGGCTGACCGATGATGGCTATCTTTGGCAGGTCAGAAAGCTGTTCAAAGTCATCAGATATATATTCTGCTATCTTATCCATCAATTCGCCTGTACCGCTACCAGAATTTGAAGCGACAAAGAATGTATCCTCAAACCCCATAGACCAGAACTCTGCCGCGTCTAATGACCTATTGTGATCGTCTACTTTATTGACAGCCAGTACGACTGGCTTTTCAGTACGCCTCAGCAAGTCTGCTATCTCTTGGTCTAGGTCTGTTATACCGGTGTGACAATCTACAGTGAATACAATGACGGAAGACTCTTCTATGGCAATGATAACTTGCTCTCGGATTGCAGCTTCGAACACATCTTCTGACCCGTGAACAAAGCCACCGGTATCGATGACATTAAACTGTTTACCATTCCAGTCACTCACGCCATACTGTCTATCTCTGGTAACTCCGCTTTGATCATCCACTATGGCATGTCTATGACCTACCATTCTATTGTAAAGAGTGGACTTTCCAACATTTGGACGCCCGACTATAGCGACTGTATTTTTCATCGATTGTAATTTTACTTTGACTAAAGAACTCTTCCCGGCTTATTTATTCGCAAGTTGATAGTTCTTAGTTTTGTGGCTTAGTAGACAGCTCTTTACCAATTTGTTTTATGCAATATAATATTGCATCAGTTTTTGCTCTTATGATTTAGCTTTTTTAATGGCTATGAGATTACAAAAAAACTATTGCAAATGTATTACATGCCTTACAACTTATGCGTAAAGATGCCCTGCGTTTTCGCATTGCAAAAATAACCTTTTATATAACACTGAAAAGTAAATTGCTATTCTTAGTCATTTCAATTGTAACGATTGTAAAATAAAGATGACTTGTCTAAGGTAATGGTTACACTTTGATATTTCGTTTTCTCCTGCGGTTTTGCGTGAGTGCATTTCAAAATGTCGTTTTTTCTGGTCATGCATCAGCGCTGCGCAACAGTGGCGACCCTAAGGGAGCCAGACCGGATGGAACGAATGTGGAAGCTGGGCCGACCGTTTAGGGAGCTGTGAAGCATAGCGACCCGACGACGCAGGAGGAGGGTGATGCCCAAAACGATGAATTGAACCACCCCTGTCTATATCAAGACAATACTGACACCTAATGTATCGTATGTATTACATTATAACGAAGGGTTTCTACTTTTACTTTATGGCGGGTATTATTTTTCTTCGATTGCATTGTCTTCCTCTAATAGAGGTGAGAGATTAGGCTGAAATTCTGGATAGTCAGGTAAGGAAGGTGGAGCTTTATCTCTTCTTCTTCTTCGGCTATTGAATCTGAAAATATCTCTGAACTCATCATACTCTCTCCGATAGATGATACCTGCACCAAAGACGGTTCGCCGACTATCCGGAAGAGGCTGATCCTGGCTGTAAATCTTGGCTCGAAACCGTCGGCTGTCACCAAATGCATACTCCAGATTAAACTCTCCCGCCAATCTATTATCTGCACCCAAGCGGCCGTAATTATTGATGCCAAAATCAAACGTAACTTTATCATCAAACATTTGTACTCTGGGCCTGATGTAAAACTGGGACTGCCCGGCAGCGACTAGGTTTTGAAGGTCCTGACTGTAGTCTGTGTTGATGATGATGCCAAAGTCAAAGTCCACATCCGTGACAATGGTATTGTTCACGGTGTCGATTAAAAATTCATTGACAAAGACACGCATTTGATTTGTGAATAATTCTGTCAGCGTAGAGGAGGCAATACCCAATCCACCCTGGGCCGAGACGATCTCTGTCTGATTAGGTATGAAGCCTTTGAAGAAAAGCAATTGGAATGCGATGTTGTTCAATTCGTTTAGGTCTGTAGAGAGTGTTCTTAGCTTAGTATCTGTATAATTTCTTAGCTCACCTGTAAGTTGTGGGAACTGTATGTCAAACTGAATATTAGGTTGCAAAAGTGGGCCATCTAAAGCCAGTGTCAAGTCGACATCGGTTGGTCTGCGGGCTTCTTGCAATAGTTCTTCATTGGTCTGGTTTCTAAAGAATTCACTTATGAAATTGAAAGGAGAGGTTTTGAGTCCTTTATATTCAGCTTCGAGGTTTATAATGGCATCTAGCGGATCGCCATACCAGACGATGGTGCCTCCTTCTTTGACATTAAATGATTTCTCAAGAAATGGCATTTTGAATGGATATTCACCTCGGTCTATGAGAAACTCTCCAAACATTTGAAAGTCTCCATTTCGAGGTAAATCCAACTGGATATTTCCATTACCGGTACCTTTAATGATTTCACCGGTTCTTTCATCGAATATGAGCTGAAGCTCGGCATCCGGTGTGATGGATAGGTCCATCCTTAGAGATAGTCCATCAGGTGCTGCCACTACATTGCTACCATCATTGTCGTCGTCCTTAGATACAAAAACAATGAAGTTCTGCTCTTTGATTTCCTTGGCTTCTGTAAGAGGTATGGCGACTACAGTATTTGGACCTGTCGTGGCATTTACATAGATATCTAATGCATCGAATGGCCCCTCGAAAGTGACATTGATCCGACCTGATGCCCGGCCGTAATAAAGATCATTGTCTTTTGATCTGGTATTAAGAACCATAAAGGAAGGTGAGACAATTCTAAAATCAGTCACCATGTTTCTCAACTTATCATGCCAGATTCGTCCTTGCATATTGGCTGTTCGTCCGCGAGTATCTTCCAGTACTACTTCATTGAGATTGATGTATTCGTTGGTTATGAAAACTCTGCTATTTTGTACAGTGTACTTAGTACCTAAATAATCGATCTTAGTAGAAGCTCTGATCAAGTTAAGATCACCACCTACATTCTGAATGATGGAGTCACCCTCCACGTAGAAATCACCTGAGAAAACACCTGATGTTTCACTTATCAGGCCAGACAGGAAGTATTCTGCCGGAGATAGTGGAAACTCGTTCATGTAGAAGTCAAAGCTATATCGATAATCTCCTTCTTCCAGCTCGACATTTGGTAACTTGATAAAGCCGCGTCCTTTCAAGTCTCTACCGGGTTCGCCTATATTCAGGTCTAATAATGTGGCACTGCGCAGATCGTCCTGCGTGGCTAATAGACGCGCATTCCCCAGCGATAAGCTGTTGAAATGTAAGTTGCGAATGAATCCACTTCCCCTAAGATTAGAAACCTTGGAGTAGTCATCAACAGAAAACTGAAAACTGGACACCCCTTTCAGTACAATGTCCCTTTCCTGGAGCAAGGTATTGAACATCTCCAGATTGATTTCATTGCCTGATATCATGGCCCCTTTGTCATTGTGAGTGGATAAACTAACAAAACCTTCACCATCGCTGAATTTTATCCGTCTGGCGTATAAATAATCCTTCTTAAACTGAATGAAGTTTCTGTCTTGAATGGTCCAAAATTTGTTCAAACTATTGAACCCGAAATTGTCAAAAGTCAAATGAAGTTTGTCTTCCACTGCAAACAATCTAGCATTGATATTCAGCTGATCAAATGCATTCAGTAGAGTGCTAGCCCCCATGTCAATGTTCACGGTATCCTTATCCAGATTAAGCCGAAAATCTATATTCTCCAAAGGGACACCATTAAAGGATATGTTGTCCATATGTCCAATCATCTCAGTACCGACACTTTGGGACTCACTCCACATGGTGAGATTATTGAGCGATACATCTCTGAATGTTAGCTTAGGTACTGTGAACTGTCTGATCTGATAATATACCAATGATGTGTCTTTATTGTAAAAATCTCCATTGACCCTCAAGTCAGTTACCCTTTCCAAGGGAAGATTGAGTATGTCGGTTAAATTCTTGGTGTCATTGACATTAATATTGAATTTAAAATTATTGGACTCAATATTCGTTTTTGGCTTTGGTAAGTTGAACATGTTATAGAGTCTCGGCTGCTTTTTTTGAAGAGAATACATTAAAGTGGGGTAGATGTTGTCGAGGTTGAATTGACCTTCCAATGATATTTCTGCCATATCTGAAGTCAATTGAATGAACTTCTGTTCTCGATCTTTATATCTAGACTCTACTTCGATGCTATCGACATAGATAAACTCACCAGACTCTACATAAAGCACCAGATCATGAATCTCAGCGGTACCGTCAATATTTGAAATGTTCTTATACTCAATATCCATATCAAAGCTACCGGACAGCGCCAGTGGATTGTTGGTAAAATTGAGTTTGTATAAGTCAAGTAGGTTAATATCTGCTTGGAAATTTAGTATCGGATTTTCCTCCTGAAAGTTAATCTGTCCATCAAAATTCAAATTGATATTTTCATCATTGATGAGCAATTTACCATTCATGAGGTTTTTTACTAACTGACCTTGAAAATTAAAATCTTTATATAGATAGTCTTTGTATTCAAAAGCTGTGACGTTTGCATTGACATATGCCTCTATGTTATCCAGTATCAAGCCATATCCACGCTCGACATTGGCCTTCATAGATAAATACCCAAAGTCATCAGATTCAAGCCACTTGTTTAAGTCAAATTTTATCAGCTCAAGACTGCCGTTGTATTTTGCATTGTCATAGCCGAGTTCTGAATTTAGCTGAATATCTGTGATGGCTTCACCTAATTCTGACTGCAATGTACCGTATGTGACAAAATCATGGTAATAACCATCAAATCGGCCTTTAAACTCTAGTTTGCCCAGCCTGTCAAAATGATCAGGGAGATCAAACCCCGGCAGTAGTAAGCGAAGGTTTTTAATATCGCTCTGCAAACTTTCAATTCTGAGGTTTAGAATGCTCTCATCCGGCGTCGTCAATGATTTACTGGCATAGTCACCTCTAAATCTGACTTTTTCTGATAATTGAACATCGAGAGCATAACCCTTGAGGCTATTTACAGTGCCATTTACTTTGCCGGAAAAGTAAACCTTGTTGTCTCTGTTCTTGATAAAGAATGGATTGTCTCTGAGCTCTGGGGCAAAGTAAAACAGGTCAGTCGTAGCCAGATATGAATCTCGTAAGTCAAAGTTCATATAGACGTAGTCAACATACTCCTGAAAATCCCTCAGGCTTTCATATTGGAAAACTAATCGGTCTTTGATGTAGCTTTCGGGTGTTTTTAATATCAGCTTATCGAGCACCAGTTCTTCATTATCAAGAGAGAAATTTTCAGATTGTAATGTCTGCAATTCAAACCCTGAAGATGTATTAAAACTGAGGTGACAAATATTGGCAGTGATATCAATCGGCATAAAATCGATGTCTTCTATATGGAAAAAAATATTGTGCACATCCAGAAAATCAAAATCTAAAGCATCATCCGGCCTTGACCTTTCCTGTGACCTTCGATAATTGTCTAGTTTGAATCTTCCATTGTTAATCTTGAGCACATCTACCAAAATTTTAGGCTCAGTTCTTTTTTCCTTTTCGTTCGGTATTACGATCTCTTTTGAATGATCTACCGTGTCTTGCGATTGCAGAGTGAGGCTTATTTCAGATTCATACAACTCCAGGCGACCAATTTCTATAAGCATTGATTGCAGGTCTAGGCCTGTGATCTCTATATTGGCCAGGCTCACAGCACTTTCTAGCTTTGACGCCTCATCCTGATTATCCAGCTCAAATATCGCATCCTCCAGCAAAATCCGGTCTATATCCAACTCGATGACAGACTCATTATTCCTGGCTTTATCCGATCTAAAATGCTGAATGATAAAATCAAAGTTATAGACATCCTCAGACTTGATAATATGAATATGAGGACTCCTGAGGGCTATGTTTTCTACAGATAGCTTGCCAAAAAGCACATGGAGTAAATTCTTATTGAAGTCAACTCTCAGCTCTTCAGCTGACAATAATTTCCTGTCATGCTGATCCTCTATATAGATATTTTCTATAATTAGTAAATCCTTGAAGGACAGCCTGAAACTCTCTATATTAACCTCAACATTCCACTCTGTCTGGAAGTAATTCGTCGCTTTCTTAGTACCCCAGTTTTGCACAGATGGTAATTGAATCACAATATACAATACAGACAATAGCAGTATGATAATTAATAGTGAAACAGATAGCCCTGTGATCAATCTTTTGACTAATCTGCGCTTACTGAATTCTTTTAGCTTACTCCTATTTTGATGGTCCTGCTTCAGATCACTTTGTATTTGTAAAAGGTAATGAATAACTCATACCAGTTGCGTATCATAATAAATTTTTCTACCTATTATAACGTATGGAATGCGTATAGTTTACACCATTAATGCAAAGATACCATTATCCCCGGACTATACGACAGCGTTTCTTAGCAAGTAGATGCCGACTAGTTGTCAGATTTTGTTTTGTCTTGGGCATCTCCCTCCTCCTGTCGTCGTCGGGTCGCTTTTTAGAGTCTGAAAATAGCCATCTTAATGATCCCAAGTCTTGCTCTTTTAAGCGATATCTTCGAAAAAAAATACTTACGTAGCTATGGCTATGCGCGTATTTTTTATTCTTCGATCTCACTCAAAATAGCTGCGACTTAGATCATACGATGGATATTTTCAGACTCGTTCCGTGGCTCACTATTCGTTCGGCCTCGATTCCACTTTTTGCTCCATCGAGTCTGGCTTCGCATTCGCTACGCCACCACTTCACATCGCTGATGCAAAGCATTGGGTTTTACCGCCCATTTTGAATTCATTCAAGGTTTAAAGATTCTTACTGGGGGGCAAAACCTGTATTAATAGGCATAATAGCAATTGATTATATATAAGATATGAGTTTAATATGAATATCTCATGCCAGCACCATATAATCTACGTTTGCAAAAAGTACAATACGAACCAAAAGCAGGTCTCATAATTTATGATGAGCAAATTGACAACCACAGGAAGTCGAAAGGGCAAAATACGGTACTTTCGATCCTTTAGAAAGTAAACATAAGATAGATTGCTGAATAAGAAGCCTGACAATCACTCGAGGTCTATCGCCAACCTGCAGTTTTTTGAAAGAGGTTGGTAAGCTGGACAGCTTCTTTTACATCGTGCACTCGTAATATGTCAGCTCCACTAATGAGAGCTTCCCAGTGCAGAGCTGTAGTACCTGGCAATACATCTTCTGGCTTCTTGTCTAATAGTTTATAAATCATTGACTTTCTTGAGATACCGACCAGGATTGGTTTGTTTATAATTCTCAGCGCTTCCAAGTTGAATAGTAGCTCGTAGTTATGCTGGATTGTTTTTCCAAAGCCAAATCCCGGATCAACTATCCAATTGTAAATACCTTTGGATTTGAGGTCTTCATCGAGACTGAGAAAGTATTGATTGATTTCAAATATTAGATCATCATATTGGGGATTATTCTGCATGGTCTTTGGTGTTCCCTTCATATGCATGGCAATGTAGGCGACATCATATTTTGCGACTACCTCATGGATCTTAGGGTCCAGTGTTCCACTGCTGATATCATTGATAATCATCGCCCCACATTGTATAGCAGCATCGGCCACCTCATGCCTGTAGGTGTCTACGGATATAACAGCATTCGGTATGTTTTTTTTACAAGCCTCTACGGCCATAGTAACTCGCTGAATTTCATCTTTGACTGTTGGCGGCTCAGATCCAGGTCGACTAGAAGCAGCGCCCATGTCAATGATAGCAGCCCCTTCCTCAATCATTTTTTTTGTTCTGTGCACTATTTCTTCCTCATCTGTCAGTCTGCTGCCACTGTAGAAAGAATCATCATTAATATTTATGACGCCCATGACAATGGGTGACGTCCATGTGAATAACTGTTCTTTTGATTTTATTTGTATCATATAGTTTTTGTGAATCTCTTTCCTTGGGTTAAAGCCATAATACCCACTTGCCCTCACTGTCAGATGGCGTCCGGTGACGATTATATTGTATAAATCGGTTTAAAGTTATTGGTGAATATGCACATAATTCTTTCTTAAGTCGTATAATTTAGCCATCTTTTATGGCGAGAATGTGGGTCACTTATTATTTCTGGGGAGTAGGTTTTAAATTATACAGTTAAGAAAATAGATTTACAAACAGTATAAATCTATACTAACTGCGTTTAATTTGGACTTTTGGCTGTTCTTCTCTTTGTCATACTTTTTTTGCTTGTCCAAAAAAAGTATCAAGAGTGCATTAATCATGTGTAGAGATGAGCGAAAGTGCTTGCTTGGGTG
>SLDF01000065.1 GCA_007125435.1 Saprospiraceae bacterium | reverse complement strand
GTCCTGCATAATCAGGTTCAAAAATGATCACTTCCATATCAATAATTTAATAAGCTATTCACGCTTCAAATATAATTCTTTAGACTGTAAATATTAAATTAAGATAAGGCTATGACTCTCTTATGGGTTTTAGAGATATGCGCTAAGTTAGACCAAGTTATCTATTAATCTATCTGACAAAATAAAGGCAGATTTTTATAAACCTGCCTCTTTTGTATCTTTAATATGTATGTGTATGATACTATTTACCTTTAAGTATTTCTCTTGAAATCACAAGCTTTTGGATTTCAGATGTTCCTTCACCTATGGTACATAGCTTAGAGTCTCTGTAAAACTTCTCTACAGGAAAGTCCTTGGTGTACCCATATCCACCGTGAATTTGGATAGCATCAGTAGCGACTTCTACACAAATCTCTGAAGCATAATACTTTGCCATAGCAGACACCTTCGTGACATACTCTCCCTTGTTTTTCAAGTCTGCTGCTTGTCTGGTAAGTAGTTCAGCTGCCTGTATCTTAGTGACCATATCTGCCAGTTTAAAACTGATACCCTGGAAGTTGAATATAGGTTGCCCAAATTGTTCGCGCTCTTGTGCATACTTAACAGATGCTTCATAAGAACCTTTAGCTATACCTAACGATAGTGCTGCAATAGAAATTCTACCGCCATCCAGGATCTTCATGGCCTGGATAAACCCTTCACCTTCCTGGCCTAACATCTGACTTTTATGCACCCGGCAATTGTCAAAAATCAACTCAGCTGTTTCTGAAGCTCTCATACCTAGCTTGTTCTCTTTTTTACCACCTGTAAAACCGGGAGTGTCTCTGTCTATTATGAAAGCTGTCATACCACGGCTATCCAATAAATCACCGGTTCTTACTATGACAACGGCTACGTCTCCGCTGATGCCATGCGTTATCCAGCTCTTCGTGCCATTGATGACATAGTGGTCTCCATCTTTCTCAGCGACACACTTCATTCTGCCGGCATCACTACCAGTATTTGGCTCTGTGAGTCCCCATGCACCGATAAACTGCCCGGTAGCCAATTTTGGTAAATACTTTTGCTTTTGCTCTTCATTGCCAAAAGAAAGGATATGACCTGTACATAAAGAATTGTGCGCTGCAACGGATAGTCCGATAGATGAGTCCACTTTCGCTATTTCTTCAATGACAGTAATGTATTCTTGATAGCCTAGACCTGATCCGCCATACTCCTCTGGAACAAGCACTCCCAAAAAGCCTTGCTCTCCTAGACTGTGCATGAGATCTTTGGGGAAGTGCTGAGCCTCATCCCACTCCATGACATGTGGTCTTATAAATGTCTCCGCAAAGTCTCTGGCACTTTGCTTAATAAGTTCTTGGTTTTCTGTTGTTAATTCCTCGATCATAAAAATGTGATTAGTTGTTGATTGATAAGCACCTAAAAATGCTTTCGTTAAATGTCTTATTATAGAATACCTATTCGGTGCACCTGTAACTCTACCGCAAATTTATTAAATCTTGCATTATGGCAATATCTAAGTTTAATTAAGACAGAAGTCTTTTAGTAGATTCTTTCCTCGAAAGTTAATTAGTGACTATACTCCAAGTTTTAACTTTACTTCCAAGATGTAAAAAGGTAATCTGTAATGATTTCTGTCAAATATAAGGATTTTTTATGTCATTTGGAGAATCAACAAACTAATTAGTCTTAGGTTGCTATAGTAATGAGAATACAAAAGTTTTACCATTAATATTCGTAAATGTCTTTCCACATTGCTCTTAACCTTTTTGCCAATTTATCTTCTGAGTTATTTTCACCCGGCTTGTAAAATATTTTTCCTTCAATTTCTTTGGGCATGTAGTGTTGCTTGACAAAGTTTTGTTTGTAATCATGTGCATACTTATAATCATCGCCATAGCCTAATTCCTTTAATAAAGCGGTTGGCGCATTACGCAAATGTAGTGGTACGGAAATGTCAGGTTGATTTTTTATAAACGATAGCCCATTATCTATAGCAAGGTAAGCTGAATTGCTTTTCTCTGAGCAGGCGAGATAAATTGTTGCTTCCGAAAGTATGATTCGAGCCTCTGGCATGCCTACTATTCCAGCCGCCTCGAAGGCTGTCTTTGCCATTAAAAGCGCATTGGGATTGGCCAGTCCTACATCTTCGGCTGCCGATATGATCAACCTGCGACCGATAAACTCAATTGATTCTCCAGAATCTAGCATTCTTGATAGATATAGTATGGCTGCATTAGGGTCGCTACCTCTTATGGATTTAATGAATGCTGATATAGTATCATAATGCTGCTCTCCGGTTTTATCATAACTGCTTTGATTCTTTTGCAGCACGTTTTGGAGTATATTATTGTCTATTACAATCTCTCCTTCTTTTTGATATAGTGCGCCTACTGCCAGTTCTAGAGCATTGTATAGTTTCCTGCCATCGCCACCGCTAAATAACAGTAACCTGTCATATTCACGGATATCAATCGACATGGTTTTCAAATGGACATCCGCTTTGAGTGCTTTGTCGACCATCGAAATGAGCTCGTCCTTTGAAAGTGGCGTCAGTACATAAACCTGTGATCTGGATAGTAATGCTGAATTGACTTCGAACGATGGGTTTTCTGTAGTTGCACCAATTAATGTCAATACCCCTTTCTCGACTGCGCCTAGCAGAGAATCTTGTTGAGACTTACTAAAGCGATGGATCTCATCAATAAATAAAATTGGCGAAGGTCTATCAAAAAACCGTTGTTTCTTTGCTTTCTCTATAGTTTCTCTGATGTCCTTGACGCCTGAGTTAATAGCACTTAATGAGAAAAATGGGCGGTTAGATTGCTCTGCTATGATTTGTGCGAGTGTCGTCTTGCCAACACCAGGTGGACCCCATAAGATCATAGATGGTATTTTTCCGGTTTCTATAATCCTGCGCAATGGCCCATCTTTACCAATTAATTTTTCCTGACCAACGAAGTCATCTAAATGTTTGGGTCTCATTCTTTCAGCTAGTGGCATCATAAGGACAAAAATATACCCATTTTCAGATATACCTTAGGCATTTGTGATTATATTTTATTTTGTCGCTTTGGGCATCACCCTCCACTGCGTTACGGGTCGCTACGTTCCAGGGCTCCCTGGACGGTCGGCCTCAGCTTCGCTATTGCTACGCTGAGTCTGGCTCCTGCGTCGCCACCCTTACACATCGCTGATGCAATAAAAAAAATGGAAACCTGCCTTTGCAGATTTCCATTTATAATAAAGCGTATGAAAAAACTATGTTTAGAACCTTTAACTTCTAAGCTTTGGGATGACTATTTCTTTTTACTGTAGATAGAGTCTTGAATGATTTCTCCTTCTCAGCTGTCATCATCATTTGGATTTCACTTTTCTTGCTAGTTTTTACAGAAAATACATTAGCGCTAAGGCTTCCTGTCTTGATTGCGCCTATGCCATCATTGTTGATATTGACCTCATTGACTCTACCGGCAAGCTCAAGGTCGCCTGAGCCTTCCATAGAGATGTTGACCTTGTTACCTGCAAAATGCAACCTGCTTGCACTGATAGCATTAAGGTTTACATCAAGGTTGTCAAACCAAATTGGGTTTTCTGTAGATACAGACAATACATTGTTAAATCCCATTTGCTCTAGATTGGTTACTGTGATATACAGTGTCAATTCTGAAGCACTTCCCATATTCTCTTTCGTTCTGATATACAATGCATCGTTAGATGCATCTATCAAAATCATATTCTGTAAATTTTCATCTGTTTTGATGGATACCTCTGTTTTAGTGCCGTAATTAAGGACGACATCAAAGTTACCATCAACAATCAACTGCTTGTAGGCCGAGACTTCATAACTGGTAGTGTTTACCAGACCGCTACCTTTAATGGACTCGGCATTGATCATTACAGCGCTGCTTACTAGTGCTATCACTAGAACTGCTTTCATTAATAAACTTTTCATAACTCAAATATTTAATTTTTTAATAATTTTTTTCTGCTTGATGTTGAGCTTGATGCAATGAATAATTCAATTTTTCTATTCAAATCAACAAGGCAACATTTATATCAACTTAATTTGAAAATGCTTTATATCTCTTTAGATGCAAGTTTTACACTTATGGTTGCATGTGTAAAGCCATTCATTTTCACTTTCATTCAAACCCGTTCATTCAACGGTTCGGAATAATAATCCGCAAATGTAGATAAAAGTTCAATACTACAAAATAATATTTTACAAATGCGCGCAATAGTAACATTTATTCGTTTGGCAGCTGTCTTCATTGTAGCATATAGAATATTGTACAAATTACACAATCAAAATAGATATCTGAAACATGCCTGTTATGTCACATTAAATTTTTATATTATTTTTCGTGTTAATGTTTAGTTAACTGACTAAGCGACTGTTTTTCGACAGTTTTAGGCATCATTTTTTGATGAAAATCGCACTCTAAATTTGTGATAGTCAGTACCGTAATTGAAGTAATTATTAGTATTTGGCACTTCGTATATTATAAAGTGTTTTAGTACAGTCTTGTCAGGGGCGTGTACAAACTTTTAGCTCTTTCGATTCAATAGTAATTGAAAAAAAACATATTGCATCAGCGCTGCGAAGCTGTGCCGACCTATGGGAGGCAGTCCGCAGGACCGAACGAATAGTGAGTAGCGTAGCATAGCGACCCGAGGACGACAGGACGAGGGTGATGCCCAAAAGAAAATAAGGCTAAGTAGAAAACAACTTCACTTACTGGCAACAACTCTGTCATAATAATATTAAAAACAATGTTATACCTTTGTGCTCCTAAACAATCAATGCAATGGATATAAAACAGCCATTAGAAGAGGCAGTATTACAATCACTACAGGATATATATGCGATAGACTTCGAGCCGGACGATTTGCAATTCACGCCGACTAAGAAGGAGTTTTCAGGTGATATCACGCTGATTACGTTCCCTTTCGTTAAAAAACTGAAGGGTAGACCTGAGGATATCGGCGATAAAATAGGTGGTCATTTACTTGAGCATTCTGACTGGATAGAAAATTACAATGTCATTAAAGGCTTTTTAAACCTTAATATTAGTGGTAAAAAGCTTTGGTCATTTACTAAAAGTATTTACGAGGTAGAAAACTACTGGAAGTTACCATCTAATGGAAAAGTATCAATGGTAGAGTTTTCTTCGCCAAATACCAACAAACCTCTTCATCTTGGACATATTAGAAATATTTTATTGGGGTGGTCTGTGTCCAAGCTGTTAGAAGCTAATGGCTATGATGTCTATAAAACCCAAATCATTAATGACAGGGGTATAGCTATATGTAAAAGTATGGTCGCCTGGCAGCTTTTTGGCGGTGGGCAGTCACCACAAGATGCTCAGGTCAAGGGTGATCACTATGTGGGTGATTTTTATGTCAGATTTGAAGAAGAACTATTGAAGGAATATAAACTATGGCAAATATCTGATCAGGGCAGGAGTGTAATCAAAGAGCGAAATGAAAAAGGTCTGAGCGAAGAAGCGTTTTTTAAATCATTCAAAAACATATATTTTAATGAATTTAGCCAGCTGGGTGAAGCTGCGAAGAACATGCTCAAATCGTGGGAAAGTAATGATGAAGATGTCATAGCTCTATGGCGTAAAATGAACAATTGGGTATACGAGGGATTTGACATCACATATGATAAACTCGGTGTTCATTTTGATAAAATCTACTACGAATCAGACACTTATTTAAAAGGTAAAGAAATCGTAAATGATGGCTTGGGTAGAGGCGTATTTTATCAGGAAGACGATGGTTCAGTGTGGGTCGATCTTGAAGATGTCGGTCTTGACAAAAAGATTCTTCTAAGAAGTGATGGTACATCGGTGTACATTACACAAGATCTAGGTACGGCAGAGATGCGATATAAAGAAATTGGAGCCAGCAAAATGATTTATGTCGTCGCTGATGAGCAGAATTATCACTTTCAAGTCCTGTTTGAGACATTGAAAAAGTACGGAGCTGACTATGCTGATGGGCTTTATCATTTATCTTATGGTATGGTAGAGCTACCTGATGGACGCATGAAATCAAGAGAAGGTAGGGTGGTGGACGCTGATGATTTAATAGAGGAAGTGATAAATGAAGCTACACAAATCGCCGAAGAACGTGGTGAGCTAGGTGTTCTTGACAATCAAGAGAGAGCAGATATTCTCCGGAAGATTGGTCTGGGGGCCATGAAGTACTTCATAATCAAAGTCCAGCCCAAGAAAAAAATGATTTTTAACCCCACGGAATCTGTGGATATGCAGGGTAATACCGGGCCGTATATACAAAATGCATATGTGCGCATTCAATCTATATTAAGGAAGAGCGATATAGAAATTGGTAAGAATATTGACTTCGATATTGATTTTCATATGGCTGAGCGAGAGCTGATTATGTTGATAAGTCAATACAGGGAGCAACTACAGTTGGCGCTAAAAGAATATGACCCTTCAACTATGGCAAATTATGCTTACAGTATTGCCAAGTCATTTCATAGGTTTTATCATGACTGTCCAATACTTAATGCAGAGAACACAAATGTATTACACAACAGAGTCTTGCTTTGTGAGGTTACGGCTTCGGCACTGCGAGAAGCCATGGATATTTTAGGTATAGAGATGCCGGACAGAATGTAAATAACTATCAAACAAACACAAGATCAAATACCAATGAGCGATAAAAAAGAGAGTTTAAATTTTATTGAGCAAATCATCGCGGAGGATATCGAGAATGGAAAGCATAGTGGAAGAGTGCATACCCGTTTTCCTCCTGAGCCCAATGGATATTTACACATTGGACACGCTAAGTCAATATGCCTCAACTTTGGCGTTGCTGAAGACTTCAATGGCCTTACAAATCTCAGATTTGATGACACCAACCCTGTAACCGAAAGTACAGAGTATGTGGACTCCATAAAAGAAGACGTCAAGTGGCTAGGTTTTGACTGGGGCGACAGAGAATATTACTCAAGCGATTATTTTGATAAATTTTATGAGTATGCCATTAAGCTCATTAAGGACGGTTTAGCCTATGTTGATGATTCGACGTCAGAGGAAATAGCGAGCATGAAGGGTACACCCACAAAGCCAGGAGCCGATAGTCCATATAGAAATCGTTCAGTAGAAGAAAATCTTTCTTTATTTGAAGGTATGAAGGCAGGACAATACGAAGAAGGCAGTAAAGTCCTGCGTGCAAAAATCGATATGTCATCCCCTAATATGTTGATGAGAGATCCTGTGATTTATCGCATAAAATTTGCTCACCATCATAGAACTGGTGATAAGTGGTGCATTTATCCGATGTACGATTTTGCCCATGGTCAATCAGACTCCATTGAGGAGATTACACACTCACTATGTACATTAGAGTTTGAGAATCATAGACCATTATATAACTGGTTCATCGAAAAGCTGGAGATATTTCCAAGTCGACAGATTGAGTTTGCCAGATTAAACTTAAGCTATACCATAGTCAGTAAAAGGAAGCTTTTACAATTGGTCAATGAAGGTATTGTCTCTGGGTGGGATGACCCGCGTATGCCAACAATCAGAGGTATGAGAAGAAGAGGTTATACACCAAAGTCCATAAGAAACTTTGCAGAGAGGGTAGGGATAGCTAAAAGAGATAATATCATTGATGTTGGTCTTCTGGAATTTATGGTCAGAGAGGATCTGAATAAAGTAACCAATAGGATGATGGCCGTGCTCGATCCGATCAAAGTAGTCATAACCAATTATGATAAAGGTGAAGAGTTTATGGAATCTGTCAATAATCCGGAAGATGAAAGTGCAGGAGTCAGACAAATACCTTTCTCAGGAGAATTGTATATTGATAGCGATGACTTCATGGAGGAACCACCCAAGAAGTATTTCAGGCTCAAGCCGGGTGGCATGGTAAGGCTTAAAAATGCATATATCATTCAATGCGAAGATGTCATAAAAGATAGTGAAGGCAAAGTGACTCAGCTTAATTGTGTTTACTTTCCAGATAGTAAGAGCGGAGAAGATACATCAGGGCTTAAGGTCAAGGGGACTATCCATTGGGTATCAGCCAACCATGCTAAAGAGGCAGAGGCCAGAATCTATGATAGGCTATTCATGGACGAATCGCCTGATACACACAAAGAAAAATCGTTTCTAGATTTTGTCAATCCGAATTCGTTACAGATTATCAATAAAATATTTGTAGAGCCAGCTCTGTATAACTATAGTGTCGGTGACTCTGTACAGTTTTTGAGAAAAGGATACTTCTGCGTAGATAAGGATTCAACAAAAGATAAAATGGTTTTCAATCAAACCGTAGGTCTTAGGGATTCATGGGCGAAAATGAATAAAAATTGAAAATAGGTCTAGATTTTGCAATGTAAATACCAATAAAAATATATCTTTGCGCCTCGTTAAAGGCCTGTCGTCTCATTTAGGGAGTAAACAGGTATGGAATAACCAAATAATTTTAACATTATGCCAGTAAAATTAAGATTACAGCGCAAGGGCAGGAGAAAAGCCCCTTACTACCACATAGTAGCAGCAGATGCGCGATCACCAAGAGATGGAAAATTTATAGAGCGTTTAGGTTTCTATAACCCCATGACAAAGCCAGCAACTATTGAAATCGATAGAGACAGCGCTTTAGATTGGATCAATAAAGGAGCTCAACCAACAGATACGGTTAGGGCGATCTTGAGATTCAAAGGTGTACTTTACAAAAAGCATCTATTAAGAGGCGTCAAAAAAGGCGCAATGACTATGGAACAAGTAGAAGAAAAAGTCAATGCCTGGATTGAAGCCAAAGAAAGTAAAGTAGCAGAAAGAAGAGCAGAAACAGCTAAAGAGAAAGAAGCTGAAAGAGTAGCTATCTTCGGTAAGCCTAAGGAAGAGCCTGTAGAGGAAACACCAGTAGCTGAAAGTGCAGAAGTTACAGAAAGTGACGAAGCAGCAACTACTGAAGAAGTTTCTACTGAAGCAGCTCCAGAAGCCGCTAATGAAGCAACTGAAACATCAGAAACTCCGGAGACTCCAGAAGCAGCTGAAGAAAAAACTGAACCTGCTGCTGAAACAAAAGAAGAAACTGCTGGTGAAGCAGAAGCATCTGAAGCACCAGAAGAAGACACTACAGAAGAGAAAAAAGATTGATAGTGTTGTTTGCCTTTTATAGGCATACAATCGCATTCTTGTAAAAATACAGCGAGATAGAAACCTGGTAAAGCCCTTGTGTTTTACCGGGTTTTTATATATGTTGGGCAGGTCAAACTTCAGAGTTGAATCGCTTGATTTTTAAATGTGGACCTAGATCGAATCAATTACCTTACAATAGAACATAATAGTTATGAAGAATCTAAATAAATTATACGAGCAAAAGGCCAAAGAGATTGCTGAGGCCATCCAAGCATCAGAAATTCTAGAACAGTTTCTGGAAGAGGAAGATGATGATTTATATAAAGCACTAATAGAAGAGTTTGAGCCCCAGATCGAATCGCTTTATGAAGTTGTCGCACTAGAAGAGCCACTTCAGCTTATTCCGCTTGAGGACATTTTGATGGGTGACGAGTTTGAAGGGCTATTTATACCAAAGTTGATGGGCTTTAATATCTTGAGAAGTGAGTACGATAACAATTATAAGTATGTCCACTCAAACGAAAGATTTGGTACACTTCTTAGCTTAGTTTGTAACTCCGCTAATTTTGAATTCATAAAGAACAGAATTGGTCAGTCTATTCAGATTGGATTTGCTATGAGCAGCGATATTTGGATTACTGGTTTTCTCAATTCTATAGAGAATCAAAAGATCAAGCAGTATCTTAAGTCGCAAAAGCTGATAAAGTACCTCAATAGAGAAGAGCGATCAAAAGGCTACAAATTGTATAGATTACAATTTTCTAGCTATAACTTTTTTACGACCGATTTTCCTACTGATTTAGTCACTCAGAGACTTAACTTTCACAGCCTATGTAAGTTTTTAAAAAAACGAGCTGTAGTTAATGAGAATAATAGCGCATTCATTCCTGAGTATATAAACTATTTGAAGAATGACATATTCATTGGTACTGATGAACACATTGTTGTTTTTGGTCTACTTATTAATTATTTCGATTTAAAGAAAACGGATCAGACTAAAGCGTCAGAAATTCTTGCTAAAATCAGAGATTTGGATCGCTTCAATGAGGTGTATTTTAATTTTATACTTGAGCGCTTCCGGTCTAACTTACGTTTGACAGGTGATTGTGACAAGCGTGTAGCCCAGCTCATTGACTTCAAAAAGACAGATGATGATCTCGCCAGGTATTACGAAATGGCATTGACTATGGCCAACGAAGGTTATGCCCACGACAATACGATCGAGAAAGTAAAGAATGTCTACAATATGTACGAGGGCATGTCTTTGTTCAATGAGTGTGTCAGAGAATTGGTGCTCGGTAATTTTATTAGACTAGTTGATAATCTTGACCCTGAAGACTACACTGAGTATTTTGAATTGGATAAATACTGGCGCATTTACATAGATATATTTAATAATCAAGAGTTTAATCAGCAATTGAGAGACCATAGTGTTAAGTATGTCAAGCGGTGTATCAAAAGGTTTACGGATAAGAGAAGTAGAGACTATCAGGACATCAAGAAGTTTATCAAACAACAGTATACAGACTTACAATTCTTGAAAGAAAAAGAGATCGTAGAGCTCTTTAAAACCAAGAGAAAGCCTAGAAAGCCTAAAGCACAATAAAAGGGATCACTTATTTTTTCTGGGGACTAACACATAAAAAGTCAAAAGATCAACAATTGGTTAATCGGTTCATAGCTTTTTTTCATGATAAGAACATGTGAGAAATACATACATGTGGCAGGGT
>SLDF01000046.1 GCA_007125435.1 Saprospiraceae bacterium | reverse complement strand
TTAGGGTAATGTGGGCGTGTCCTGGCGGACCGGGCTATCCGCTTGTATTCCTGTCAGTCTCATGGGCAGTCACTATGTATCTAGTGGCTTCCTCCGGTCGCCCCTATCTCCATGTTCCTGCTTACCATTCGTCAGCCACTCATATCGCTACTATCCCTCACGCAATCAATCGGTTGTCAGTTGTCTGTTGTCTGTTGTCAGTTGTCGTTTGAGGTGTTACAGGTTATCGAGTATCAAAAGTTTAACGCTTCGCTGTTTAATGTTTGAGATACGCTGCGCTTTCTCAAACGTTTACGCTGCGTGGACTATGTCCACTTCGCTGTTTAGGCTTGATGATGACTGATAGCTTTCAAGTCTTATTTGCATGAAAGCTCCTGACTTATGAGTTGTCGAAAAATGTCCAATAGAAACTCTGCTGTAAACGCGAGCGTAGCGAGTTAAACGCGAGTGAAACGAGTTAAACATGAGCGCAGCGAATTAAACGTGAGCGCAGGCGAACAAGTTGTTTACGCTTCGCTGTTTAGGCAAACTTTCGGCTATCGCCTCCGTTTCCTGTTTACGCTAAAGCACTCCGTGCTCTCCGCTGTTTAGGCTTGAAGGTGTATGGAAGCTTTCATGTTCTTTTTGCATTAAAACTCTTGACTAACAAGATTCCGAAAGATCTCCAATAGAAGCTTTGCTATAAACGCGAGCGCAGCGAGTTAAACGCGAGTGAAACGAGTTAAACATGAGCGCAGCGAATTAAACGTGAGCGTAGGCGAACAAGTTGTTTACGCTTCGCTGTTTATGCAAACGGTCGGCTATCGCCT
The DNA here is from genome assembly GCA_007125435.1 of Saprospiraceae bacterium. Taxonomy (GTDB): domain Bacteria; phylum Bacteroidota; class Bacteroidia; order Chitinophagales; family Saprospiraceae; genus SLDF01. The sequence goes on along the minus strand of SLDF01000046.1, from coordinate 10,157 downwards.
CCGTTTGCTGTTTACACTACAAGCACTCCGTGCTCTGCGCTGTTTAGGCTTGAAGTCTGCTGTAGGCTTTCAAGTTCTGTTTATATGAAAGCTCCTGATTAACAAATTGCCGAAAAACCTTTAATTGAAGCTATGCTATAAACGCGAGCGTAGTGAGTTAAACATGAGCGCAGCGAATTAAACGTTAACTAATACATTCTACGTTCTACATTCTACGTTCTACCTTTTACCAATTGGCTCATGATACGTTTATCTTATAAAGCGACCTTGAGACTTTTGACTTTCTGACCTTTGACCTTCAGACCAAAAAGACATATTGGACTATCTTCTTCTTCACAAAAGGTATATCAAATAACTAGTGACTACACCTTAGCTCCCAAGCCTCTGAGCTCTTAGGCTACTATGCTCCTATGCTTCTTTGCTACTATGCTCCATTTCTCGCACTTACGGTACTATCAATAATTACAAAGAGACTTAATACACCTAAAATTTATCCTACAATTCCTGAAATAGTAGGATATAACATCAAAAAAATGGCAAAATGCGTCAAAAAATGGGTATAATTGTGTGTGTAAATGAGTTTGTAGGCAAGGCGATAAAAACGACACAACATATGGACACAAATGATTTAACGCGAGAAACTTATTCTGCAATTATTGATACCGCAAAAAGATTTCCTCCTGATTTGACTTTGCAATTCAGAGTTTTATCGGGAGTTTGTAGAACAGACATTTAATACCTTGGTGAATCGGAAGCAATGATTAAGGAATAACTGAATGAATGGGATTTGGACAAAATTATTATGGAGACTTTCTTTGATAGCCCACCAATGTAAATGTATTTTAAAAAGATACTTGATAAATTATTGATAAAAATCAAGAATGTTAGAAAAACTCCAACTGAAAAATGTAAATTCGACCTTTGGTAAAGTAATAAAGAATGGATATATCAGAGCAATATGAAGATTTGACTAGGAAGATTAATGATAATCTCCCTATAAAAGCATTTCCGATAAGGGAGTTGGTACAGATTTTTCGCGAAAATGGACACCCCATTACCTTAAAGACAAAGTTGACTATTATAAGCGTTTATAATAGTGGAGATGTTTCTGGAATAATGTGTATTGTTGAATCAGTTGACGGTTATAGAATGGCATGTGCATTGACACATTTGATTTTTTCAAGGGCCACTACATTTTATGCTGAGATTGTTGATTATCAAAAGAAACGAAATAAAAGGATAATACAATTAAATTTGACTAGGTAAAATTGAAAATACCCAACCTATAACATCGTGTATAAATAATGGCGGGGGAGCGTATTCGAACGTCCTACCTCGAATCATATTCATCGTATCTTGTTAGGAGTGAGCCCAGTAATCCGCCACTAATCATACATATAACCGTTGTCCAAACCCTATACATGTCTGCAACACATTCAATTCATTACACTTGTTTTCGTGATCTTATTAATAGATATTTGGGTCATTAACTAATGACTTAAATATAATTATTATGACACCTGTAAGATCAACAGCAGACACCAATCGCATTAATGAGTTTAAGCAGTTTATGGTACTGAAGAATCTTTCTAGGCATACTATTAAATCCTACACAAGCCGTCACTCAATTTGTATACTTACGTAAGTTTTGACTGAATTAAACCTCATATTGATAGTTCGTTAAATAGATCGCTTTGATTCTGCGTTCTTTTGTAGCTTTAGAAGCTGCATAATCTTACTTATTATTATTGGTTCTCCTGCCACATTATTTATGATTTACGTGCTAAAAATTGGGTAAATCAATATTAAGAAAACCAAACAAGGGTGGGGCAATATGCTCCGGATTTATTCCCCCATTATTATCAGATGGGTCAAAATGCTTCGGACTTTAATCACGGTTTTTAAGACTCTAAAGCCTAAATCATGCTCTGTTTGATCCACTTTCTCCGTTTTTTCTCTAAAGTGGGTCAACATCTGCCGGATTGTCAGGTTGATTTTTACTCAAGTCTGATTTTTTCAATTCATGTTTTCCTGGACCTGGTGGGTCAACATGCTCTGCATTATCCAGACGTTAGATGATTTTTAGACGTCAATAATGTTGGCATCTGCCAGCATTAATTCACAAAAAGACATTTAGTGTTGGTATTAATGTGCATTTTACTACTAATTGATATTAAATAGGTATATTTGTTGGGAATTGTAGGCATTATGTAGTTAAACATGTTATAATGATGGGAAAAGCTAACAATGATTATGCACAAATGTCCGATAGGGCAATTATAGCTCACATTGGCCGATTTGTTAAACATACAAGAATCAAGCAGAATAAAACACAGGTTCAATTAGCAGAAATGGCAGGAATAAACCGTTGGACGCTAAGCCAGATAGAAAATGGCGAATCTATTACGTTATCAAGCCTGATACAAATATTGAGAGCTCTGGATTGTCTGTATCTAATCGAAGCTTTTAATGTCACGGAAGAGATAAGTCCGCTGGAATATGCAAAGCTCAAAAAGCAGAAAACCAAGTCACGAGTCCGAAATAAGCCCTTAGATAAAAAAGACAAAGAAGATATAGGATGGTAGATGTAGCAGAGGTGAAAATATGGGGCGAGCTTGCCGGTGCCGTAAGATGGGCAGAAGACGAGCAATTGGGCTATTTTGAGTATGACAGCAAGTTTCTAGAGAAAGGCTTTGACCTGTCTCCCATTAAAATGCCAATTGTAAACGGACCGCGGATCTACAGCTTTCCTGAACTCAGAAAAGGAAGAGGAAATACAGAAGATGCGTTTAAAGGTCTGCCAGGCTTATTAGCTGATGCCTTACCTGATAAATATGGTAATCGACTCATCAATGTATGGCTGGTACAGCAAGGTAGACTGGAAAATAGTATGAACCCGGTTGAGAAATTATGCTTTATTGGTTCAAGAGGAATGGGGGCTCTAGAATTTGAGCCCGCTCAGATTAAATCAAGCAAAAGGAGTTTTGCTATTGAAATGGATGGATTGGTTCAAATAGCTCAAAAAATGCTCAATGAACGCGAATCCTTTTTAACCAATATTGGACAAGATGAAGGAAAAGCCATGACTGATATTCTAAAGATTGGAACCTCAGCCGGTGGTGCCCGACCTAAAGCAGTTATTGCTTACAATCAAAGAACACAGGAAGTTCGATCAGGACAGGGATCGGTTCCTAAAGGATTCGAGCATTGGTTGATTAAGTTAGATGGTATAAGTGGAGAACAGTTTGGCGAAAGCAGTGGATGGGGACGAATTGAATTTGCGTATTATCTGATGGCAAAAGACTGTGGCATACAAATAAGTGAATCGCAACTATTTGAAGAAAATGGACGTGCCCATTTTATGACCAGGCGTTTTGATCGAGATGGAATTATCAAACATCATATCCAATCACTTTGTGGCTTACAGCACTACGATTTTAATGACATGTCCGGGTATAGTTATGAGCAAGTATTTCAAACGATGCGCTTGCTGCGTTGTACCTACCCTGAAGCTGAAGAGATGTTTCGCAGAATGGTGTTTAATGTACTAGCCACCAATTATGATGACCATACCAAAAACTTCTCTTTTATTTTGAAAAAAGGGGAAGCATGGCGCTTAGCACCGGCTTATGATTTGTGTTTCTCCTTTGATGAAACCAATCATTGGGTTAGTAAGCAAACCTTAAGCGTGAATGGTAAAAGGCTCAATATCGGTAAAGCTGATTTAATGACAATCGCTAAAGACAATAATATAAAAAAAGCTGAGCAGATCATTGATGACATCAATCAAACAATAGAATCATGGCCTACATATGCAAATATTGCGCGCGTAAGAGCCGACTTACAAGAAAGAATCTCTCAAAACCTGAATACACTGTAAGCAACGTAAAAAGTAGAAGAAATCAAGTGCCTACAAACACAGCTCTTTTACAAGAAAAACAGTTTTCTCTTTTGATAAAGATGGGCCACATTGGTAAAATTTACATGAAATAGAACCCATTTAAGGTTAACTATACATGATAGTTATACTACCCAATTATTGATCCGTAGATTTTTTATGTAACAGTCCCCAGAAAAAAGAAGTGATCCTTTAAGCTTAGGAATGCTCATCCAGACAAGACAGTTGATCCATGAAGAACCTGACATTGGTCATAGGATAATCTTCATAGCCGCTTTGCCAAATGATGCGGATGAGAGAGGCTTCTGATCGCTTCAGTTTCTTGATGTCCGATGATTGTAGCTGAAAGCTTAATGTGTAGATACTTTCTTCATTGTGGGGGTCGGGCTTGCCGGGCTCATACTGAAGATTATTGAGCTTGATAAGGCTGCCATCAACTAGCTTTACAAAGACAACCTCTCCATCATCAATAGGGCCATATTGTAATACAGCAGCACTGCTCGCCAGCTTGATTTCTATACTGAGAAATACAAATGAACCTACAGCATTAATTGCGCCGCTCGTCATCATGAAAGGGCGCTGCCCTATGCGTGTAGACAGCTCAGGTATATTGAATTGGAACAGCATTGACTTAGGCATGTTGATGGTCTTATATCCTTTTAAAGGGTCAATACTGACTCTGGCTTTATCGCAGTTTTGAAGCCATAGCGTCTGGCTCGTCGGTATGACAGCGATGCCTGCATGTGCGCCTGATTCAGATGTTGTTTGCTGTCCTACAGTTGCTGAAGGCTTATATTGTGTCCTAAAGGTTTCTAACTTTGCTTTGTAAAAAGCGATGCTATCCTGTAGCTTACTAATATCCTGTGGTGGAATTGAAGGATCCATTTTGAATTTCTCATATTTACCTTCATTTTGCTCTATTTTGTTGGTAAGGCGCCTCACTTCGGCTTTATACTGATCGGACTTGACAGGCACCCTCTCGTCATCTTGTCCTTTCGGTAGCTCCAGTACATCAATGCCCGACTCATCTTCTATCATGAATGAATCATCCGTCTTTAATAAAAATGAATCTCTGTCCGTGAAGGGACGCCAGCTGCCGTCAGGAAAAACTATAACTTTTTCGCCACCTGCTCTTTCTTCTACGACCTGTCCGAGAACATCAGTCGATGGACATAGGAGCATGATCGCACACAGCCCCCATAAATGCATTGGTATTACCTTTTTTAACTTGGCAGCGGCCATATCGTTTTATTGTCTATCACGAAGTTAACGAATTATGTTTATTTATCATTTTATAGAGTGACATTAATCTATGGTAATATGACATGAGATACTTTAGCTACTTCATATCACAGTTCAACAATGAGCTTCTTTGATATGCCTTATGCTTTTAGGTAAACCAACTTGACTGAGTTGTCAAGATGAAATGTACTGTGAGCTACTTTTTTTAGATCCTCAGCCTGAACTGAGCGATACATAGCAACTTCACTATTGATAAGGTCTGCATCTCCAATAGACTCAAATATCGCTAGATTGATGGCCTTCTGCATGACGCTTATTTCCGAAAATACGATGCTGCTCTCTACCTTGTTTTTTAGTTTGAGCAGTTCATTTTTACTGATGGGTTCCGATTTGAGACGATGTAGTTCTTGCCAGAGGTGTTCTTCTACTTCATTGACGGCAACGCCTTCATTCAGTTTGGCTTCTATCACAAATAATCCCTGGTCTTCAGTACCTGTGATATAGGCGTCAATGTAGCTGCAGAGTTCTTTTTCTTTGACAAGGTGCCTGTAAAGTCTGGATGATCGTCCACCACCTAAAATATCGGACAGTATGTCAAAGCAGTAATACTCCGGAGACTGGCGATCGCTCATAGGGAATACCAGATAGATGGCATCAGATGGTACATCCGCTTTTATAGTTTTCTCCAGGGGGCCACGGAGCTTGTCTTCCTTTGGATATATTTTTTGGTTTTGGCCTTCATCGGTGATATCTCCAAACCAATAGTTGACTTTGGATACAATCTCAGAGAAGGGCAGGGGGCCTGCAATGGTAAGGATAGCATTGGACGGATTGTAATTGGCTTTATAGAAAGCCTGTGCATCCTCTAAAGTTACGCTTGCAATATGTTCTTTTTGTAGGCCTATGACGGGCCATCGATAGGGGTGCTTTGTATAGGCCATTTCACTGATGTAGTGCCAGGCGTCGCCGTAGGACTCATTCAGACAGGTTTCTTTAAACTCCTCTATGACGACACTGATCTGATTGCTAAGTTTCTTCTGATTGAGCTTAAGGTTAGCCATTCTGTCAGACTCTAACCAAAGGGCAGTATCCAGGTTCTCCGTAGGTAGAATACAATAAAAATTAGTGTGATCATTGTTGGTAAAAGCATTATTTTCTCCGCCGGCATTTTGCATGGGTATATCATAATCTGGCGCATGCTCAGAACCACTAAACATGAGGTGCTCAAATAAATGGGCCAGACCAGTCTGGTGCGGCGATTCATCTCGTGACCCCACTTTGTACAGCAGGCTTACAGCGCAGACAGGGGTAGATTTGTCTCTGTGATAAATTAAAGTAAGGCCGTTTTTAAGTGTGTACTTCCGGTAAGCAATCATAAGAATGATAAACGTGATTCTTAAGTGTTGTGTTGCAAATTGTAAAAAGAGTCATTGTGAATCTTCACAATGACTCTTTTTACTGATCACCCAGCGAGTGATCTTTTTACGCTATCTCTAATCAAATGGAGTTAATATTAAAACCGCTCCACCTCGCTGAAATGGAAATTGCTTTCAATCATAGCATTCTCGTCGGAGTCAGAGCCGTGGACTGCATTTTCTCCTACACTCTTTGCGTAGAGTGCTCTGATAGTGCCTTCTGCGGCATCAGCCGGATTGGTAGCTCCGATAAGTGTCCTGAAATCTTCTACTGCATTATCTTTCTCAAGAATAGCTGCGACTATTGGCCCTGAAGACATAAACTCTACTAGTTCTCCGAAAAAAGGTCTTTCGCGATGGACGTCATAAAATGCTCCTGCTTTTTCTTCAGAAAGCTTTGTCAATTTCATAGCTACTATTCTAAATCCGGCTTCGTTGATCTTAGCCAAAATAGCTCCGATGTGCCCGGCTTTCACTGCATCCGGTTTGATCATTGTGAAGGTTCTATTACCTGCCATTGTATCTGTTTTTTTATTGGTTTTCAAATGAGGCGCAAAAGTAATGATTGCTTATGAATAAACCGGTGAAATCTCCGAGTATTTAACCCGAATTATGCATTAGAAAATCTATTACTGCTTAAAATGGCTTTAAAATAAGTCGCTTTGCTTGATTTTGTTCAATCACCGTAGGGTTGACTATGGCTCATTCACAAAATCACTTATTTTTTCGCCATTTTAACCCTCATTACGAATTTCCAATGCATAATTCGGGTTTAATTCTTAATGTCGGTGTGTGCTCTTTTTACTTTGAGGTGGTAGATGCGCTGAGAAGATTGATGGCTCTATAGCATGATCCTAATTGACTCAAAGTAAAGTTAACCTCGCAAGGTTTTATAGCATAAAGTTGTATGACAATATTTCTTTTCAGAACTTCGCCACCAATATGGATAATTACCTTGAAGATGTTGCCGGTATTAAGGAGTGTGTACAGCACCCGTCAAAAAGTGTGATCATAGCACACCGTAATCCCGATGGTGATGCCATTGGGTCGGCCATCGGCCTGAAGTTGTTTCTAGATAGTAAGGGGCATACCGTCAGTGTAGTTTTTCCTTCTGAGTACCCTGTGGCTTTCGAGTTCTTGCCTCATGCAAACGAGATATTAATCACTGACATCGAACCCGATGAAGTGAGTAAAGTGATCAAAGCTGCTGATTTGATTTGGTGCCTGGACTTCAATGCACTAGATCGAATTGACAAAACAGGTGAGATGGTTAACGAAAGCAAGGCTGGGAAGATATTGATCGATCACCATCTGGATCCTGAGCCATTTGCAGATTTGATGATCAGTCATACACCGGCCAGCTCGACTTGTGAGTTGGTATTCGATGTGATTGCAGAAGGGTGGGGGATTGACAGTATCACTCGTGAAGTCGGTACAGCTCTGATGGTCGGCATACTTACAGATACTGGTTCGTTTAGCTATGCCGTATCAGAAGTACTTTTCAAAAAAGTTAGCCATCTGTTCGTCATAGGTGTAGACTATCTCCATCTACAGGATAAGATCTTTAACTCCATGGAGCTGAAGCACGTCGAACTCCTAGGACACTGCCTCGCCAATCGAATGGAAGTGTATGAAGACAAACAGGTTGGCATCATCCATCTCAGCAAAGACGATTACAAAACTTTCAACATCCAACGCGGTGACACAGAAGGTATAGTGAACCAGCTTCTCAGGATAAAGTCTGTCAAAATTGCAGTCTTCGTCACAGAGCAACCCAAGATCGTCAAGTTCTCATTCCGCTCAAAAGGTGACATTTCAGTGGCCGACATTTGCAGGAATCACTTCAATGGCGGCGGACATAAAAACGCTGCCGGTGGATATATGCACAGCAGTCTCAAAGACGCATTGAATAAGGTCAAGTCAGTTTTGTTGGATTAAGTCCGGTTTATATTTAGTAACACATCTTTTCAAGCTGGTAACTATATTTAGGTCTATTTCATTTTGTCGCTTTGGGCATCACCCTTCACTTCGTTACGGGTCGCTACGTTACAGGGCTCCCTGAACGGTCGGCCTCTGCTTCATTTGCATTACGCAGAGTCTGGCTCCTGTCGTCGCCACCCTTTCACATCGCTGATGCAGTACAGTGGAGAAGGACAAAGAACCAAGGGGATGAGATAAGAGATAAGACAAAAGACAAAAGGAAAAAGATAAAAGTATGAAGAATGTTAAAGGTCAAAGATCTGAATAAGCTTAGGAGCACAGAAACTCGGGAGCTTAGGTGTAGTCACTAGTTATTCGATATCTTTTTTTTAACACTCCCGTTTAATTCGCTGCGCTCATGTTTTACTCGTTTCACTCGCGTTTAACTCGCTGCGCTCGCGTTTATAGCAGAGCTTCAATTGGAGATTTTTCGGCAATTTGTTAGTCAGGAGCTTACATTCAAATAAGACCAAAAAGCTATCAGTTATCTTCAAGCTTAAACAGCGAAGAAAAGACTGAACGGTGCATGACCGAAAGGCACAACACAGATAAAAAGTACATACATATAATCCATTCCTTTCTTGTGTATTGCCTTTAGACTACCGATAACCACATACCCAAGCCCTGAAAGGTGACTGAGTGGTGCGAAGCAATCGGGTTGACTAAACGTCAAGCCGATAACGAAGGAACTGAGCCGCCCTCGGCTCAGCGTCGACTGCTCTCTAATTGGAAACCTACACAAAGAATGCTTTTCAAATCTTAAAATTAAAAAACCAGGCCCAAAAACAGACAACCAAATCAAACCACAGCGACAAGTCAAATATCCATTTACAACATCAAACTCTACTCGGGCATTGTGTTTCACCCCTTCAGGGTGAGTTCAATATGTCGACCCAGACGTCGGGCGATGCCCGACGCTGTGTAGTCTTGCCCCTTCAGGGCATTCAAGATATCAAACAAAGAAAACATTGAAAAAAAAAGCATTAATGACCTTTCTAAACCGAAAGGCACAACACAGATAAAAAGTACATACATATAATCCATTCTTTTCTTGTGTTATACCTTTAGACTACCGTTAACCAATCACCAAAGCCCTGAAGGGGCGCAACACCAAAGCGATGGGCATCGCCCATCGAAAAAAAAATTAAATAAACATACCCTGAAGGGGTATTACAAAAAACTCCAGGCCCAATAACAGACTCCTGATCAAATCATCAAGTACAGATGATTAATCCGATAATCTTTATTTCTCTTTTTCATATCCATTCGAACCCTCATTACGATGATCTAGTACATAATTCGATTCAGGAATTTCCAGGATGAGAATCGGAACTTTATCAGAAGCTTTATAATGAATATGACTATCTTGGACTTCCGGGATAGTCGCACCCCGAAATTTCAAAAGGAGAAATGAATTCAAATTAATACTTGAAAGCAACCAGTGACCTTCAAGCCTAAACAGCGAATAGCACGGAGTGCTAGTAGCGTAAACAGCAAACGAAGGCGATAGCCGACCGTTTGCCTAAACAGCCGGAGTGAGGCGAATGCTGAACTCAGGCGTAAACAAAATACATCTAACTAGCAGCTAGAAGCTTGCAGCTTGAAGCTAACTCTCGCGTGAG
>SLDF01000132.1 GCA_007125435.1 Saprospiraceae bacterium | reverse complement strand
ACGGGAGTGAAGACAATACATTTATAGTGCTAGTAGATGGAGAAGAAGTAGGTACATTTGAATATGGCGTAGGTGGCAGCTTTGATCTTCCGGCAGATGGTAGCACACCTGTGATTGTATTGGTAGATAGCGATGATGAAGAATGTACTCGTGTAGTAGAGATAGGTGCACTGGAAAGCTGCTCTGATCTTTGTTTTGTAGAGGCTACCATAGACGACGTTGTTTGTGATCCGGAAGGAACATTTGAAGATCCTGACGACGATACCTTTACAATTTTCGTGACGATGAGTGGATTAAATCTTGGAGATGGCTGGTATGTCGATGGTGACCCGGGCACGCTATACAGTTATAATGAATCCGTAGAGCTGGGACCATGGTTGATTGTAGATGGCGGTTTTACATTAACATTGATAGACAGTGAAGATGCGGATTGCAGTGTTACACTGGAGGTAGATCCGCCGGCGCCATGTTCGTTTGATTGCTTTATATCTATTACAGATCTGGTCCAAGTGTGCGATGACAATGGTACGCCTTCAGATTCAGATGATGACTTTTATGTCATTACCATAAATGCAGATGTTTCAAATGGAGGTGATGATAATATGTTTGTCGTTGTCGTTGACGGTGCAGTAGTAGCGACATTCGAGTATGGGTTTGGAGGAAGTTTTGAATTGCCTGCGGATGGTTCCACGCCACAGATTGTTCTGGTAGATGCCAATGATGACGAATGCACGAGAAATGTAAACATAACACCACTAAACCCTTGTTCTGATCAGTGCTTGATTGAGGCAACAGTCGTATCCCTGGATTGTGATGACCAAGACACACCAAACGACCCATTCGATGATACATTTACGGCAACAGTCACAGTAAACGGGTTGAATACGGGGAGTGGCTGGATTATAGAAGGTGACCCGGGCAATGTCATTGCTTACGGCGATGAATTGACTTTAGGTCCATGGCTTATCAGTGATGGTGCCGTAACCTTTACTTTTGTCGATGAAGAGGATGAGACTTGTGTATTTGTGTTGGAAATAAGCCCACCTGCACCTTGCTCTGATCCTTGTTTCCTTAATGTAGAAGGTCTGGTCATCGGTGATTGCGACGACAATGGTACAGGTCCTGACCCTGATGATGACTTCTTTGCTGTTGAATTTATTGTAGAAGTGGAAGAAGGAAACACGACGCAATTCGAAGTCTCATGGGGAGGCAACGTATGGGGTCCTTTTGATTATGGAGAAGTTGTGGTCATTGATAACTTACCTGCAAATGGAGAGGTTTTAATCCTCGTCATTAATGACCTTGATAATATAGCATGTCAGGCATCAGTAGAGGTCAGTCAAGACCCATGTTCGTCTTGTGACCAGGTAATCTCTGCAGGGCCGGATTTCTTGCTAACATGTGAGGTGACGTCGGCTATTTTAGAGGGGTCTAGCTCTGAAGAAGGTCAATATTCCTGGACCGGCCCTGGGGGCTTTACATCCGATATTCTAAACCCTGAAGTGACTGCGGGTGGTGTATATACACTTACAGTCTTATTCGAAGATGAATGTGAATTCTCGGATGATGTGACTGTGGAAGTATCAGACGATATACCGGTCGCCAACGCCGGTGAAGACCTGATACTCGACTGTAATATAGATGAGGTAACCGTAGAGGGTACCACCAATGTGTCAGGAGATAATATCAGAATTGAGTGGACAGATGAAGACGGTAATATAGTGAGTACAGATTTAACGTTTACTACTATTCAGCCGGGGACGTATACACTGACTGTGTATGATGATGAATTGGGCTGTATCTCAGAGCCGGATCAAATGACCGTAACCGAAGACCGTGTATTCCCTGAAGCGCCTATAACGGCTGAGCCATCGGAGTTATTAGACTGTAATGTTGCCAGTATAATCTTGAGTACAACTGCACAGCCTAATGTTGTCTTTACATGGATTAAAGATGGTGAGGAATTTACGGGGGTAAATATAGAAGTAACAACTGAAGGTGAAATTACACTCATCGCTGAAAACACGGTTAACGGCTGTACAACAACCAATTCAATAACAATAGGTAATGCTATAGACTATCCTTTGGTAACCGTGGATGAAGTGATTCCTCTTAACTGTAACAATCTCGAAACCATTATAGACGCATCAGAGTCTCAGCAAAACGATAGAATTGTATATGAGTGGATAGGGCCGGATGGGGAAGTCTTGCCTTTTGATGGATTGGTAATTACCGTTTCGGAGCCGGGTGTGTATACATTCATATCGCAGGATACCATTAATGGGTGTGAAAATATTGAGGAGATTTTTGTAGATGATATTTCGGAGTTTCCTGAAATATCAGCGGGCCCAGACATACCATTATCATGCCTGGATACAGTGGGCATTGCATTCTTAGAAGGAAGTGGAGAAAACATAGAAGAAGAGTTTTTAGTAGAATGGACAACAGCTAATGGCAATATTCTGGAAGGAGAGGATACATTTACACCAACAGTTCAGGGTGGTGGCTGGTATGTATTGACGGTAGTTAATCCTGATAATGAATGTATTTCCAGAGATTCGGCAAGAGTCATTCCGAATGCTGATGCGCCACAGTTTGCAGCTATTGACATAGATTCAATCTTTTGTCTTGGCGACCTGGGCTCCATAGTACTCACTGAAATTGAAGGTGGCGACCCTCCAATTGTGATTACATTGAACGGTAGAGAGGTTGAGGAGACCAGCTTTTCACCATTACAACCGGGTACTTATGAAATAAGACTTGAAGACTCGAGAGGCTGTCAGACTGATACTGTAATCTCCTTTGAAGAAGGACGGTTCTTAGATGTATTCATCGGTGCTAATGTTATATTAGATGAAGGAGATTCTCTGAATCTAGAGGCCGAGGTCACAATACCTGAAGAAGATTTGGAAATAATATTGTGGACGCCAAGTGGCTATTTTACATGTGACTCATGTCTTATTACTACAGTCATTCCGGAGGATACTGATGACTTTTCCATATTAGTCGTAGATGAAAACGGCTGTGAAGCGACCGCAACTATTACGATCTTTGTGAGAAAAGACACCAAGGTGTATATTCCCAATGGTTTCACACCTAATGATGATGGTGTGAACGATAGTTTCACCTTGTTTTCTGATGATAAGGTCAGTATTATCAAAGAAGCCAGAATATATGACAGATGGGGAAGTATGATGTATTTTAATGAGAACTTCCCTCCAAACGATCCTTCTGTTGGCTGGGATGGTCGATTTAGAGGTACTCCGGTGGTACCGGGCGTTTATGTCTATGTTTTTGTAGTAGAGCTAACAGACGGCAGAGAAGAAACATTCTATGGAGATGTGACAGTTTTGGGTACGGACTAGTCTGGCTGCTAAATATCATATCAGGCGGTTTGCAACAATGAATTCAAGGCAGACTCATCTCTAAGGTGAATCTGCCTTTTTATTTTGACAGTGTGTCGACATTCTTTAAACCCGGATTATGCATTGGAAATTTGTAATGAGGGTTAAAATGGCGAAAAAATAAGTGATTTTGTGAATGAGCCATAGTCAACCCTGTTAGGCTACCTCTAATACCCCCTTCAATATCTGGAACGCAACATTTTGCAATGTTGCTGCTTGATAATTTTGATGTAACCCAGCATGTTTATCGGAAATCCGTAATAGGATTTCTGATGAATATGATGGGTTTGGCTTCCTTGTTCATCAGTCACGTAGCTTGGGGCTATGCTCTTTCTTCACAAGTCGTCTAAATCAAAATTCTCTAAGCTCCAGATGATTTCAGGAGATATTAGATGTAGCCTGGTGAATGAACGAAATCAAGCGAAGCGACTTGTTTTGCAGCCATTCGGAGTCGTAATACCCGCCTGCTGCCATCGTCAGGTGGCGGGCAGGGATTTTCCAATGCATAAAACGGGTTCAATCCCTCACGCAATTAAGTTTGAATATAAAGATTGAAAACAAAGTTAGTTCGTGCTATTGAGGTGAAGTCGATGCTGAGCTAAAGCAGGCTCGGCTCCCTCGCACTGTGGAGAAGATCAGAGGCACTACACAGTCATTTTTTTCACTCTTTGAGCATGCTAACTTGAAGAAACAGCTTTATATTGCAGCAATGAAACGACTCGGTCAGCTTGCCATTTTATCGCTAGTCATTCAGTGGATACTTTCACTCATCTATTACCTCCAGCGAATAGCGTTTCTTGATGCAGCGTTTGTATTGGTCAAGATCATTAATGAGCAGCAGCCTACGATTATGGTGGGGCGGTATGGTGCTATACTTACTCAGTCATGGCCTTGGGTAGGTGTCCTGGCAGGTTGGTCATTAGATACTTTGATGCTGCTTTACTCAGTAAGTTTCACAACATTAAACTTAGTTGTAGGCATCTTACTTTATAGAATGAGACGGCACGAATGGTCTGTTGTCTTAGCAACTTACTTTTTACTGTTTTATACCGATAGCTTTTTCTGGACAAATAATGAAATTCATCAGGCATTTGCTTTATTTGCTCTAGGTGCTGGATATTTTGATTATTTGATCAGACGAAGGCCTGCTAGATTCCGATTGAAAATCCTAGCATCTTCTCTATTAATCAGCTTTGCCATTTTGACTCACCCCTTGATGCTTATAATCGTAGGATATTATTTTATTTATTTAGTATTGGATCGTCAATGGGTTTTAAATCGTGTCGAACAATTAGTGATAGCCATTGTAATATTGTTTTCTGGCTTAGTCAAGTATATGCTCAGCAGTCACAACTGGTATGATAGCCAGAAGTTTGAGATGATCAATGAGTTGTCCTGGACAGAATGGATGTCAGTTTATCATCAACCATTATTCCACCATTTTTTTAATGATTTGCTTTCCCATTACCAGCCTGCATTATTGGCTTTATTATTGGCTATACTTTTGTTGGTGGTTACTCATAGATGGCTGTTATTGTCTCTCACACTGCTATTTACTTTTTTGCATATCAGTATGGTTAGTGTGGTCGTAAATGAGTTTCACAGATTTTATGTCGAGAGCCAGTGGATGCTTTTGGCCTTTTTCATTTGGTTTCCTATTGTGACATCTATTAGGTTGCTTTCAGAACGTTGGAAAGTCTCAGCCATTTTACTGTTTACTATTACATTAACCTGGTGGGGCATAAGATTTACTGCATCATTAGAAACCTTCACTTACAGATTGGACTGGCACGAAGAACGGATAGGTTCAATGGTTGATAATAACAAGCAAAAGATGATTTTAGTCGATCCATGCAGTATCGCGATAACAAGCGAAGAACCATCATGTCCTGAAGTGTTAGATAAATTACAGATGCTATGGGGTATGCCGGCAGAGTCACTTTTGCTTTCATCGCGCAATGGCGATAGTCGAACCTATATTCATAAAGACTATTTTATTGCTGGTGGAGCTTTAAAAGCTTTTCACAATTGTTTTGATACCGTAAGGGTAGAATCTATGAATGGGCACTATTTCAATTTAAACCCGGATGAAGTTTATAAGCAGCAGCCTCGACCAGTATATTGATGATTTATGCACTTTACCTTTTTGCGGCTCAAATCCATCCTGCTCCCAGCGCTATACCTATAATCATCAGCATGATACCGATAGTGATCTTTATAAAGCGCAAGGTTATTTTTTTCAGCACAAGGTTACCAATATAAGCTCCGGCTATTGCTGATAATGTGACTATTGTTAAGAGGGGCCAATTCTCGATCAGACCCGACTTGCTCATGCGCGTTGCATATACACCAAGCCGAGTGAAATCCACAAGGGAGGATATGACTACAGCAGTGCCGATAAATGCTGTTTTTGAAATTCCGGCTTTGATCAAGAAAGCACTTCTCAATGCACCCTGATGCCCTGATAATCCGCCAAAAAATCCACTTAAGAAACCACCTACAGGTAATTTATCCTTTCCAAACTCTAGCTTATCCAATGCAGGAATAAGATCTAGCAAGCCAAAAGTAATCAAGAGTATAGAGATAGTCAATGCTATAGGATAAATATCGAATTGGCGCCCCCATAGGGTATATGAGAAAAGTGGATCGAGGTCTGCCAAATGAACGAGCACAAGAGCACCCAAAAATGAAGCAATTATCGCCGGTATTCCAAACTTTATAAATACTGATCTATCTGCACCTCTACCAACTAAAATTAACTTGAATATATTATTGAAAAAATGAACCACTCCTGTCAATGCTATAGCCACATCTACAGGAAAGAAAAGCACAAACACCGGCAACAGTATGGTGCCTAGACCAAATCCCGAAAAGAAAGTCAAAATGGCAACAACAAAGGCAATAGCCGATAGTATGATTATAGTCATATGCTCATTACTCTTTTATAATAAAGACGACCGCTCAAAAGATCCTTCGTGAACAAGTGATTAGAAAAAAAATGATGAAGACTCCAATTAGTGAGGCAAATCTACATTACTTTGGCGATATGGGTGATGTCTAAATAGACAAGGAAAATTATTCTCAACAGCCTTCATACTCGTGTTTGTCTTTTAAAAAGTCAATGGTGGCGTTTATTAATGTTTTAAGTTGGTCGATGTCGATATCAGATAATTTTTTAATGTAGATACAGGCTTTACCCATCTTGAATTTGCCCAGAGGCTTGACCAGGTCAAAGTGTTCATCAAGTCCAGTAAAGACATAAAGTGAAATTGCTGTTTTCCTGGGAGAAAATCCAATTAGTGGGGCATCTCCTGAGTGTCCACTTTTATAGACATAATGGTACCTTCCAAATCCAATAATAGTCGGCCCCCACATTTTGGGTGGATGTCCTGATAATGTTGACATGATGTCAATGAGTTCGAGGCTGTCTTTCTTTTTCTGTTCGTTATCTACAAAGTCATCTATGAATGCATAGACATCTTCGTCAGTTTCTACTGTTTTATTTTTTGCCATCTTTTGATTGATTGATTTTTGATTTACCTTTTTTAGACAGGGCCATTGAAGGCTTTCTTTTCATAGTCTTTATATATTCTACCTTTCTGAACCTCAATGCGCTCCAGTCTTCGTCAATGGCTATCTGTCTGACACCTTCTACATTGAATTGTCCCATAACAGCCCATCCATCGTCTCTTGAAATGTCAGTTTTGTAGTTTTTAGAAGATTTCTTGGGATATGCCATCCATAGTTTTGCATCACCATGGAGTAATGGGTAGACAGTAGACATGGTTGCAGCGATGTCCTTTTGTTGACGAACAAAAACAAGAGCAAAGCTAATTTTACCCTTTGAAGGCATCTTTTCTACTACCTTTGTTGAAGTGCTTATCGCTTCAATTTCTGGATTGAAAGATGTGGGAGCATTCAAAATAATTACTTCAGTCTCTTCTTTAAAGTTGAGTTTTTTGAATAGTGATGTCATTGCGAATTAATCATAAGTATACAAGTTGATTCGGGCATCTTGGTCATTGAATTTACACGGAGTATATAATGCGAGCGTTATTATTCTTTCAGAAGTACCCATTAATAAATGGATTAATCAAAATCTTCATCAGTTGGCTTGATTTCATAAATAGCATATTTGGCTGTTCGTGCGACAGTTTTGAATGGTAGTACATGATCAATATAAGTCAAAATATGCGTTACGCCAAAATCTTTCTTCAACTGCACCAAATCCTGTGCGTCGAGATTGGCATAATGTTGAGCAGCATAGGGTATACTATTGAAGCCAACTTGGCGATCTGCGTGGTGGTCTAAGCCATATACGAGATTTACCCTGTAAGCCCATTCAGCCAAATAAGCTTTATTGTGAGATATTGACTTAAAATCAACAAATACGGAGCGTTTTGAGACATGTCTAAACGTTGAATTTGTCGCCGGAATGATAAATACTGCATCTTCGGTTGTTAAATCCCCTGCGGCTTCTGCTATTTCTACTTCATACGTGTCCATCCAAGAATCGGCAAACTCATATGGCTTATTGTCTAATGGCGGCCATTTCATATAGATGATTAATGAGAGGAGGATCAGAAGTCCGGAGAAGAAATAGGCCATATTGATACGCATCATCAGGCGCTCATTGATCATGGCGACTAAGCTCAATACACCAAGGTACTCTAACCAAATCGTACTTTTGAACCACTGTGTCATTAATGCCAATTCGATTTCCAAATGTATTAGAATGATATATATGAGACAGCCATCAATGATGGCAAGGATCCACCAAAATAGTGTACGATTTTGTCTGTAAAAATAGTATAAGGCAGATATGGTTAGTATAGCATAGATGATATAGTTGACCAGCCCAAAATGAGCCGGGAAGAAGTGATGTGCCATCCTGAGCCTGATGATATTGAAGTAGTCTGATGAGGACAAGTCAACAGCCTGGTGATATTGTGACAATAAAGCCAGATAACCGATGACGGGAATAATAAACATAAAGGACCAGTTATTTTGCTTTTTCCATGTCATCTTGCCGCTGATTAAATTTACCAGCAGGGTAATGAGGTGTAAGAGCAATAACTGCGCAGCTACCAATGGCTGAAAAATCACTGATATAGCTATAAATAAGGCTGATCTGGTATACTTTTCTCGTAAGAAGAAGTAAAGAGACCATGCTCCAGCAGCTTTGGCCGGTAGAGAAGGTACTATGAAATTGTAGTATAGTTCATTGCCGCCAATATTGATCTGGTTGAGCAGTACTACCATTATGTACAAACTTATCCATCTGAAAAACCTCGATGGTAAAAAAAGTGAAGCTATCTTATAAAGACCTGAAAACAATACCAAAGAAGAAATAGCATGGAATACAATTGCCCATGTCTCTATATGGTTTTGAAATAGCCCTAGTGTCAATATATATAGGTATCGTTCATTGAAGAGCTCACTAGTCATCGATTGAATGTACAAATCGCTACTAAATAGGTCGGGATTGATTTGATAAGTAATGAGTGATAAGGCTTCTACCATGTCACCACTTCCAAAGGAATAGCCTAACATAAGTAAAATACTTATGTAAAACATCGAAAGATGGACAATAAACTTGCCTGTACGGTAAGTGGCTGTTCTGCTAGATGTTGTCAATGAGTTAGATTTATTAATACCAAACATAAAAATACAAGATATTTTATAACCTAGCCAAATTCATGACATCATATCTCTGAGTTTGTACATTGCATCTCTTATTCAATAATTATTTAAACATAGATGTCATTTTTTCTCTTGTATTGCATCAGCGATGCGGAGTGGGTCACGAGCGCATGCGAGTGAGTCCGCAGGACCGAGCGAACAGCGAGCCCCGGAGCGTAGCGACCCGATGACGACAGGAAGAGGGTGATGCCCAAAGTCATAAAATAGAATCAATTGATATCTTTGCTGTTATTTAATAGTAGCCCAAAAATAACGTGTAGTGAAGAAGCTGAAACTTGATGAATTGAACCGAGTAGATATTGAGACTTTTAAGAGTCAGGATAAATTTCCGGTATTATTGGTATTGGATAATATTAGGTCGGCATTGAATGTCGGCTCTTTATTTAGAACTGCTGATGCTTTTGCACTTGAAGGGGTACTATTGAATGGTATAACAGCAAGACCGCCTCACCGAGAAATACTTAAAACAGCTCTAGGGTCAACAGAGTCCGTCGAATGGTTGGGCTTTGAGGATGGTGAGGCTTGCATTCAGTATCTACAAGAAAACGGTTATAAAATAGCTGTGATAGAGCAAACGACAGATTCTACAGACCTGTCCATAGTGGACTGGGATAGTACCGATAAGTGGGCCATTGTATTAGGTAATGAGGTCGAAGGTGTATCCGAGGCATTTCTTCAAGCTGCTGATATAGCAATTGAAATCAAGCAGTTTGGCACCAAGCATTCTTTGAATGTAGCTGTATGTGGGGGTATAGTAAGCTATGCAGCTACGCAGGCAATAGCGCGTTAGTGCAGGCGCTTTGAGTCTTAGTAATAATAGAATAATTGATCAAAGCGAAGTCCCAACCTCAGACCAAATTGCACTGCAGTAGCGTGGCTACGTTCTAAATCCATGACTTCACCAGCTGCCAATCCTTGCCATTCAGGTGTGAACCAATGTGCCCACTGAATATTTGGGGTAAGGGTAATGAAGTCATTGATGCCTATGTCCAGTCCCAAACCAATGGACGCTGTAAAGTTGACATTGCTATGCCTGAGATCCGGTGTGACAATACGATCGTACTGTGCATAAGCCGCTCCCGCAGAGAGCGAAAAGAAAAATCCTTTCTTTAACCATGGGGACTGCTTGGAAAACGTAGGACAGTCACAGTCTTCTTCAAAATCAAATACATAAAAGTGAGTGTTAACCCTCGCAAACCATTGATCCCACTGCAACCTATTGTCGTCAACCTGGAAAGATGACATCTGCATATATCCAACCTCCGGAAAAAACTCTACTCTGTAATCTCCAAGTCTAAACCAATAATCCAAACCGATTCCAATGCTGAGGGGCTGATACATCACTGTATCACCTAGCACGGCTCCTTCTCTATCTAGTCTTTCCCAGTTTGGGGCATTTATATTTTGATAGTATGATCTGATCCCGACCTGAGCCATAAGTGTCGCTGAAAAGCATATGGATAAAATGAAGACAATTGTTTTTTGCATATATAACCTATTTCCTTTGTGCCACAAAATATGTTTTATTTTCTGACTAGTTGTAAAACGCTTTCGTCAAAGTATTGTTTTTCATTCTTGTTTTACCTTTTGGGTTAAAGTTCACATGTCTACAGGCAATTCCTTTCTGATATCTGATTTTTCTTTGCTTCGGCAGCGGGTGCGTTTTATTCTGTCGCTTTGGGCATCACCCTTCGGGTCGTTATTGAGAGTCTGAAAATAGCCATCTTAATGCCCCCAAGTCTTGCTCTTTTGAACAATCTCTTCGAAAAAAAATACTTACGTAGCTTAGGCTATGCGCGTATTTTTTATTCTTCGATCTTACTCAAAATAGCTGTGACTTAGATCATACGACGACTATTTTCAGACTCTTT
>SLDF01000254.1 GCA_007125435.1 Saprospiraceae bacterium | reverse complement strand
TGATGATCTGCATACCGATAAAGTTGGCTGTTTCGCCAGGGGCTTCAGGGGGCATGCCGGGGGCATTGGGGCTGGGGCCGATTAACTTTTGTATGTCTCGCTTGCTACTACTGTAGAGCAGGTCACTCGACAAGAAGTGACTCCATATTTGCAGTTCGTTTTGCTCGACCCAGCCCATATCTGTTGGCGTATACTCCATGATCATATGGCGTGGATGATGCGGCAAGATGAGGCTAGTGAGGTAGAGCATGGTTCCATTGTGGATCATGATGTCCAGCATGCGGTTATTGGTCGGCGGTGGCAAGTGGTTTTTGATCAGGGCTTTGACCATGTGGACGACCATATAATCTCTCGCCATAGACTGCCTGATAAAGGAAGGAAAAACGGAGGGGTCATACTCCACATAATCTTCTCCAAGGTACAAATCCAATCCAATGCCCAATGTGTCATCTCCTACGGTGCAGGCGCCTATGCCGTATTCTGAAATGAAGGTGACGAGCGTCTTGGGTGCTTCATCTTCAAAGTAATACCTGTAATACCTCAGCGCTTCTTCGATCTCCCTGATCTGCGGGGTCAAGTCCGGAAAGTACAGAGCGATCGTGTCTTGCAGGTCTTTGATGTATTCCTCCCTGATGATCTCTGCAGCAAATGGCAGCATCTCTGAGGCGCGTAAGGGTCTATCGGCCATGATCTGCATAAAATAGACATCAAAAAATGTTGGATAGTTAGCTTTGAGCCGTTGCATGTCTTCCTCAAGGCTCAAGGTGTCCACAGCGGCAAAATCCAGGTCAAATCGCTTCACTTCCAGGTTGGCCTCCACGTGATCTATATTGGGTGTGCGGACGCGGTCGCCTTGACAGCCGGAGACAATGACTATTGCCGCTATAAAAAAGAAGGCGAAAAAAATGTAAGGGCATGATTTTTGTTGTATATTTATCATATTCGTTTTGATTTATGCGGACAGGGCGCCACATAGTAAATGACATTTAAATAAAAATAATTGTGCGTTTCAGTTGAAAATAATCACAGCGGCGAATATCATAATTTTTTTGTTCCGCTCATCAGACACATGGTATAAAACAATTTTAAGGCCCTGACGATTTATTGATGAGTGAGTCACATTACAACTACAAATTTCACTTATGAAAAAGACATTGACAACAGTTTGCTTTTTATGCTTCGCAAGCATGATGGTTTGGGGGCAGCAATTAGAAAATCGAAGGTTCGCTTTCGTAGCTAAAGCACCGATGTTCAATTGGATCACCACCAATGATAGTGGTATCAGTTCTTCCGGTGTCAATCTGGGTTACAGTCTCGGCGCCAATGTAGAGTTTGCCCTCAATGACAATATATTTATGACAGGTGGTCTTACGTTCTCCGGTAATAATGGCGGAGAAGTGAGACATGGTACAGGCGGTAATTTCTGGCCGCGAGCCAGACTGTCCAACAGAGACTGGAATGAAGGGGTAAAGCCCCTGCCTGACGATGTCGAGCTGCGGTATCGCATCAATATGTTAGAAATACCCATTGGATTGAAGTTTTACACCAATTATACCGGTAATCGAAGGTTTTTCTTTGAGGTTCCTATTTTTAGCTTTGGCTTCCTGACCAGCAGCAGGGGTGACATTAATGCGCCGGGCATCGAAGCCCGCCAGGAGGTCATTCCAGAAGAGACAAGAGGCATCATGTTTACCGTTGGAGGTTCTGCCGGAATCAGCTATGATGTCGGATTCTCAGAGTTGTTCATCGGCTTGCATTACCAGAGAGCTCTTACTGACCTGACACGCAATAATGGTCGAAAAGCCATAGACATCGGCGGCGGTCAGTTTACGACGGCAGATGAGATCTCTCGTCATATCATGCAGGGCATAGGTATCAAAATGGGCATACTCTTTTGATATATGGGTCAAGAGGGGCATTGTAGCTTTGATAAAAGATTATGGTATGGACAACAATAGACTTTACAAATACAAGAAACTAGAAGAAGCAAGGAATTCAAAACTCCTTGTTTATGTGACAAGTGATAGGCCAAATCTAGGCACTCAAATCGCTTCGGATATCTTAAGTCCCTTTACAGAACATCTTGACCGTATTGGAGATGTTGATAAAATTTCATTATACCTATACACAAGAGGAGGAAATACAATAGCTGCATGGACATTAGTTAACTTGATTCGAAACTTTTGTAAAGATTTTGAAGTGATAGTGCCATTTAATTGTCATAGTGCAGGTACACTTATATCTCTTGGAGCAAACAGAATCTTGATGACAAAGCAGGCGACACTTGGGCCCATTGACCCAAGTGTCAATGGTCCTCTTAACCCTTCAGTTCCTGGTACAAATAATCCTAATGCAAAAGTGCCTGTTAGCGTAGAATTTGTTGACGCCTATCTACAAATGGCAAAATCAGAGTTAAGAATTAAAGACCAAGAGTCACTTGCCAAAATATTAATAGACTTAACAAAGCACATACACCCTTTAACTCTTGGTCAAGTATATAAATCAAAATCACAAATCCAGATGTTAGCAGAAAAGCTTTTAGAGTATCAGGATATATCAAATGAAAATAAAAAGAAAATAATAAAGTTTTTATGCTCAGAAAGCGGATCTCATGATTATACTATCCATAGAAATGAAGCTAAAAACTTAGGTCTAAAGGTTGAAAAGCCAGATATGAAATTGTATAATTTAATTAAAGAAATATATGATGATATTGAATCTGAGCTAGAGCTTAGAATTCCTTTTGATACAAATGTACTTTTGGGCAATCAAAATCGTTCTCAATATCAATTAAGGCGTGCGATTATTGAAAGTGTAGAATATGGAACTGATGTCTTTATAAGCGAAGGCATGGTGATAAAGCAAGTTGTTCAACATGGACAGCAACAGCAGACTATAATTCAAGACAACAGAACTTTCGAGGGCTGGAGAAGGGAAGATTTACCAAAGTAAAGTATTTTTGCCATTATGAATAATACACAGAACACAGGACACACAATAGTATCTGCCAAGTTTGATACAACAGGACTTGAGAATCCGTTTTATGAAACTTCGTCTAAAGGAGATTCTTTGATTGAACAAATGAAGAATAATAATTTACTGATTGAAGAAACCCAGATTGAGTTTACTATCTCTGAGCAAGAAGTTGGAAAGAAGAAAGAAAATGACACTTCTAACCCAGCACGTTGTTAAAAACTTGCATATAGAAGAATGTTTTCTCAATGCCAAATAAGCCTTGATCTTATTAAAGCAGGAAACTTAAAATGTCTTGCTTGTTCTTTACTACTATAAACAACTTATCAATCAAAAAATATTAAATATTGTTTTAATGGAATCCTGCTACTTGGTCCGTTTACTTTATTAATTCACCGATCGTCATAGCATATGTACATACAAAACCAGAGAGAACATCAACAATATTTAGAACAGTTCATAGCCCTTGCCTTGAAAGAAGATGTGGGAGATGGAGATCACACCTCCAATGCTTGTATACCGGAAGACGGCCGCTCCAAAGCCAAGTTGCTGATAAAAAGCGAAGGCATAGTAGGTGGTGTAGAAGCTGCCCAATCCATCTTCAAGCATATGGACCCGGACGCGAAGGTTACTATTCACATTAAAGATGGTAAAGACGTGTCCTACGGGGATGTCGTCTTTGATGTCGAGTGTAACAGTAGAGTATTACTCATGGCAGAGCGATTGGTGCTCAATCTCATGCAGCGCATGTCAGCTATTGCGACTTTGAGCAATAGATTTGCTTTTGAAGTGATAGGTACAGGGGCAAAAATCCTGGACACCAGAAAGACCACACCTCTATTAAGATACTTTGAAAAATGGGCCGTCAACATTGGCGGTTGTCACAATTATCGATTTGGTCTCTACGACCGCATCATGATCAAGGACAACCACATCAAGGCCTGTGGTGGTATCACACAAGCCATTCACCGCGTGCATGAGCACATGAAACAGCACCGGCTCAAACTACCCGTCACCATCGAAGTCAGTAACCTCAACGAGCTCCATGAAGTCCTGGCTGTCAAACAAGTCGACAGGATCATGCTGGACAACTTCGAGCTGCCCATACTCAAAGAAGCCGTAGACATCGTAGATAAGGCATTTGAAACGGAAGCCTCGGGCGGTATTACCATTCGCAATGTCTATGCCTATGCCAAAACCGGCGTGGACTACATATCTGTCGGCGCACTGACCCACTCCGCCGGATCAATGGATATGAGTTTGAAGATAGTTTAGACTACCTCTAATAATCCCGAAGTATGCATCAGCGATGTGAAAGGGTGTCGACGACAGGAGACAGACTCCGCGAAGCATTGGCGAAGCAGAGGCCGACCGTTTAGGGAGCCCTGTAACGTAGCGACCTGACGACACAAGGAGGAGGGTGATGCCCAAAGCGACAAAATGAAACACATGCGGCTTAAACCCTAATGCATAAAGCGGGTTAAAATAAAACAATATGAAACTAAGCATCATTTCCATCGGCAACGAATTGCTCATCGGTCAGGTGGTCAACACCAATGCAGCCTGGCTGGGTCAGCATCTATCACTCATAGGCTGGGAAGTAAGCAGCGTGGTCTGCATCAGCGATGACTATGACACCATACAGCGGACTGTCGATCGCGCATTCCATGACGTAGATGTGGTCATCACAACAGGAGGTCTGGGGCCGACAAAGGACGATGTGACAAAGAAGGCCATTGCCGATCACTTTGGGTGTGAGATGGTATTTCACAATGAGACATGGGAGAGAATATCGGCCTACTTCAATGCCAGAAACTATCCGATATCAGAAGCCCATCGTCAGCAATGCTACATGCCGGATGGTGCTGATGTATATGTCAACGATCTAGGCACAGCACCCGGCCTGCGGCTAGAAAAAGGACAAAAACACTGCATCATGCTGCCCGGCGTACCTTATGAGATGAAGCATCTGATGAAGCATCACGTCGTACCATTCCTGACATCGCTTAATAGTGTAGATGCATTTCATCAATTAACGTTTTACACAGCGGGTACGGGAGAGACCGTAATTGCCGATCACATAGCCGACTTCGAAGACCAATTGCCGGAAGGCGCTTCCCTGGCCTATCTACCGGCTATCGGGCAGGTCAGAGTGCGACTGTCTATGCTCAATATAGACCGCCCTGTCTTTGATGAGTACTGCAATCAACTCAGAGATCTGCTGAGACCCTGGTACTATGGAGAGGGGCATACCAGCCTCGAAGAAGAGGTGGCACGGCTATTTCACGCCTTGGGTCTTAAGCTTGTATTGGCAGAAAGCTGTACAGGTGGATTGATCTCAGCTAAGCTGGTCAGCTTGCCGGGTGTATCACATTTTTATCTCGGCGGCGCAGTGGTCTATTCCTACGAACATAAGTCCAGTGTGCTGGGTGTACCATCTGAGCTCATCGAAAGTCAGGGTGCCGTCAGTGAAGACGTTGTGGTGCACATGGTCAAAGGCGCCCTCAAGCACCTCGGCGGTGATGTGGCAGCTGCCGTATCAGGTATAGCCGGGCCGGCGGGGGGCACAGATGACAAGCCTGTAGGCACCACCTGGATTGCCGTCGGCAATAATGACAAAGTGGTCACCAAAAAAATTGTTTTTAACAAAGATCGGCAGAGAAATATTGAGTTTAGTGCAGTCACTGCACTGAATATGATCAGAAAATTTTTGATAGACGTTTATTTGAAGTAATTTTGCCCCACACTCAACATAACTAAAAAAGAATACATGGCGCAGGTAGAGCTTATAATGCCCAAAATGGGAGAGAGTATCATGGAAGCAACGATACTCAAATGGTTGAAAAAAGAGGGAGAAAGCGTAGAAGTAGATGAAACCATCCTTGAGATAGCTACTGATAAAGTCGACTCTGACATTCCCTCTCCGGTCGAAGGTGTCATCCAAAAAATATTACACCAGGAAGATGAAGTTGTAGAAATAGGTAAGGTCATTGCCATCATCGAGACAGAAGGAGAAGCAGACGTGGCAGCCTCACCATCAGTAGCAGAGCCTGAAGAAACCTCCACTCCGGAGCCAAAGACAGAGACCGCGCCACCACCGGCCAAAGAAGAGCCCAAGACACCGGCACCTGCTGCATCGTCAACGTCGGTCGCAGAAACAGACTACAGCAAGAGTGAGCGTTTTTATTCGCCACTGGTGAAAAACATGGCTAAAGAAGAAGGCATCGGATTAGAGGAGTTGGACACCATACCGGGTACAGGCCTTGGTGGTCGCGTTACAAAAGCCGATATGCTCAGCTACATCAGCACCAGAGGTCAACAAACAGCAACGCCGCCGGCTGCAAAAGCTGCACAAACACAAACATCAGCGAGTAGTGAAAAAGCCACGGCTGCACCTTCATACCAGACAGGAGGAGATGTAGAGATCATCGAAATGGACAGAATGCGCAAGATGATTGCCGATCACATGGTGAAAAGCAAGCAAACATCACCTCACGTCACATCATTCGTCGAAGTTGACGTCACCAATCTGGTCAACTGGAGAAACAAGGTAAAAAAAGCATTCCAGCAAAAATACGAGGAGAAGATAACCTTCACGCCGATATTCATCGAAGCCATAGTGAAGGCCATCAAAGACTTCCCTCTGATCAATATATCAGTAGACGGCGATAAGATCATACGCAAAAAAGCCATCAATATAGGTATGGCTACAGCTTTACCAAGTGGCAACCTCATCGTGCCGGTCATCAAAAACTCAGAAAGTCTGAATCTTCTTGGTCTGGCCAAGCAGGTAAATGATCTGGCAGGTAGAGCAAGAGCCAACAAGCTCAAGCCTGACGAAATACAAGGCGGCACATTTACCATCACTAATGTCGGTACATTTGGCAATGTCATGGGTACACCCATCATCAATCAGCCTCAAGTCGCCATCATGGCCACCGGAGCCATCAAGAAAAAACCGGCCGTATTAGAGACTGAAGCTGGTGATGTGATTGCCATCAGACATATGATGTATTTATCCATGTCATATGACCATAGAGTCGTAGATGGTGCCCTCGGTGGTGCATTCATAAGGAAGGTTGCAGACTATTTAGAGGCTTTTGATTATAAACAAGAGGTGTAGGTAGACTGGTCTGAATCATAGATGTCCAGACCGACACCCGGTAAACATTGACACATGGCATGAAGTCCAAAAGCATCTGCTCTTATTTGATCTTTTTTTCTTGCTGTGTGGTGCTTGCTGCAGGCTGTGCCATCCTCAACCCTGTCTCTACATCAGAGGCCTTTAAGCGGGCAGAAGAGGCCTTTGCTCAGGGTAAATATTCTGAAGCGCGTGTGCTTTACCAGCGCCACCTTTCCATGTTTCCCAATGATATAAGTGGCCATACGGGACTTGGTGTGACTTTGTTCAAGATGGACTCTTTGGAGCAGGCCATTACTGTATTTGAGCAGGATGTGGTAAACAGTGATAAAGCCGGCTACCTGGCGCATTATTATCACGCCAGAGCCTTGCACTTGAGCGATGCATTTGATCGTGCTTATGAGGCTTACATGTCATATCTCCGCAAAGCACCCAAAGGGCACAATTTAAGGACAGAAGTCGCTCACCACATTTGGCAGTCAAAGAATGGCAGTCTGTTATCCAAGGTATCATCCAAGGATTTTGTCGTCAGCAATCCTGGCGAGTCTGTCAATTCTGCCTATAATGATATACTTCCCCTACAGAGCAGCAGTGACGTTCATCGTTATTATTTTTCATCCGACAGGGGAGACAGCTTGCTACAGCTGAAAACCCCTTATCGCTTTTTTCAGACCAATGTCAAAGATGGTTTTTGGTCCGCAGCTACGGTTTTTCAGCCTCATGAGCTGACCGGAGATGATGAGATACTCAATGCCATCACACCGTCCGGCGAGTTGCTCTTATTTACGCGCAAAAGACAGGGCACTGCCACCTTTTTTGCCGATAGTTTTAGCCGATCAGAGAAAGCCTTGCCGTTTAAGCGGTTTCCGGCACAGCCCGAGATGGGCGATAGAGATGTTGTCTTCTTTACAGACAGTATGGCGTTATTTGCCAGCAGTAGACCCGGTGGATATGGGGGCTATGACATTTACATCACCAGGCTCGGAGAGCGGGGCTGGTCTACTCCTGAAAATTTGGGACCAACTGTCAATTCAGCACACGACGACGTGTCTCCATATCTGGCCTTAGATGGCAGGACACTTTACTTCAGTTCAAATCGACCCGAAAGTATAGGCGGCTTTGATGTGTTTAAAACGATCTATACGGACAGTGCCCGTCGATGGTCCAGGCCTAACAATCTGGGCTTTGGCATCAATAGCGGTGCTGATGATCTGTTTTTTAAGTTGGACCGCTCCGGTAGACAGGCTGTTTTGTCTTCCAATAGACCCGGAGGGCTGGGCCTCATGGATATTTATGCCGTGGTCTACAGGCAAACACTCACGGAGCAAATGGTCGAAAACGATCCCCTTTCGTTCTATGATCTCGACCACTTCACCCCGGCATTCGAAAGCATAGCCATCACAGATGAAGCCCCGTCAGCTCAAGAGCAAATATCCAGAACTGTCCGCACCCACACTGTTTATACTAATCTAGAGCAGTCCACACTGCCGGACAGTGTCAAGGCTAAACTAGACAAAATCATTGCCTCCGTCTCCGTAAGCGACCTGATAGAGCTGAGAGGCCATGTACAGTCCACGGGTAGCAGAGCCTTTGATATATACACCTCATATACCAAAGCAGATGCTATCGCCACCTATATCAAAAGCAAGGGCATAGCAGAGTCACAATTGATCATCAAAGGATTTGGAAGCCGATATTTAAAGGCTCAGCCCAATCTTGGCAACGTCGCCAGGATTGACATCCTCACCCTTCCACCACAAGACGAAGTTGGCATCACATTGCAATCCGACAACAAAGACCCTCTAAAACCATTTAATGATAGATTTAAAGACATTACATTTGCTGTGCAGTTTGTATCCCTTAGTCAACTGTACACAGGTGATCTCTTTGATCAATATGAAGATGGCTTTATCCAAAGAGTGGGCTCCTCCAAAATGTTGCAATACAACATTGGGCTAGAGTCAAAGCTTTCTGAGGCATTAAAAATACGGAATGCCATCAGGAGAGATTCGCCATTCAAAGATGCATTCATCAATGCCTACCTAAATGGTGTCAGACTAAACCGCTCAGAAATCGATAAAACACTACAAGACCGGCACCCGGAACTGTCAAAGTTCATGCTGCTGTCAGAATAATATGGGCTCATGAATAAATTAAAGTTCTTATCTCTATCGCTTAAGAGTCTCAAGACGACAGGCACTGTAGCACCGAGCAGCAGACAATTGTGCCACAAGATGACCAGGCGTATAGACGGCAAAAAAGACATCCGTGTCCTCGAATTAGGTGCGGGCAATGGCGTCATGACAAAAGCCATATTGAAAAAGATGAGCCCGGGAAGCAGCCTCTACGCCTCAGAGATACACCCCGAGTTTTGTCGCCAGCTCAGAGAGATCGAAGACAAGCGCCTACACGTAATCGAAGGCTCAGCAGAGGATATTCAATCGGCTCTCCCGACATTACACGACGTCTCAGAAATTGACTTCATCATATCCTCCATGCCTTTTGTCATCCTACCCGAAGACGTTTTTCACTCTGTCCTACAAGCCTGTCAAAACCTACTCAAGCCCGAAGGTGCCTTCATACAATTTCACTATAGCGCCCTCGAAAAAAGACAATACCTTCCCTACTTCCCTCACTGTAAGATCAGTTTTGTTCCGGTCAATATACCACCCGCATGGGTCTATGTCTGTACCTTTTGATAGGGTAAGTAGAATTTATTGTTGGCTTAGGTGTAGCCCCCCAATTTTCTTGTGGGATCAAGCAATTCGCTTTTATTCACAAATCTGGCAGAGGGCGATAAAGTAGTAGATAAGCGTGGATTTAGTCCAATGTATAGCTCAAATGGATGAAATCGGGTGTATTTCATTTTGTCGCTTTGGGCATGGTCTTTTATGTAATACCCTTAAAGGTTGTGTTTATTCGATGTTTTTTTCGATAGGCGGTGCCTAGATAGGTGTTTGATCCTCTCATGTCATGAGCTCTAAAGGTTGATTCGGGGGCGGTTGTACTTTTATTGTAAGATTTGAAAAGCATTCTTAGTATAGGTTTCAAATTAGAGAGCTCGTCGAAGCTGAGCCAAGGCAAGAATGGATTGTGGACATTTGCTTTTATCTGTGTCATGACTTTATGGCGTTGAGGCTTGTATGTTTATTCGTGCTTTATTGTTTATGTTTTTGGGGCTGATTTCTAAAATGCCCTAAAGGGGCAAGACACCAGAGCGGCGGGCAGCGCCCGACGATTGGGATGAAAAATTGAACTCACCTTAATGGGGTGAAACACAATGCCCATATAGCGTTTGATGTTGTAAATGATTAATTAACCTGTCGGTGTGATGTGATATAATGATCTCCCACCATGAACTCTGGAGGCTGAGCCAAGGCCGGTGGAATTTTTATTATGTTTTTGTATTTTATTTGTGATGATGACTTCTTATAAAGATACAACGACGCTGAGCCAGAGTCGGCTCAGTTCCTTCATTATTGACTTGACGTTTAGTCAAGTCAATTGCTTCGCACCACTCAGTCATCCCTTCAGGGTATGTTTTTTTGGGGTTTTTTCGATGGGCGGTGCCCATCGTTTTGTTGTTGCGCCCCTTCAGGGCTTGGAGTATTTTGTTATCGGTATTCTATTGGAAATTTTCTAAGTGAAAATGGATGATAGGCATGTACTTTTATTGTAAGATTTGAAGAGTATTCTGTGTGTAGGTTTCAAATTAGAGAGCTCGTCTAAGCTGAGCGCAGGGCGTCAGACTTGGGTTTGCAAATTTATCACCAAATGTTTTGGCGCTATTTTTGCGCTGAAAGAAGCAAAAATCGTGACAAAACAACTCGACCGAACCTATAAATTGTCTGAACTATGATTTATATGATTTAGGGATGGCCATGATTATTGGCCTTGTGGGCTGTTTGGT
>SLDF01000264.1 GCA_007125435.1 Saprospiraceae bacterium | reverse complement strand
CGGCTTCTTCCAGTCGCCGAGCCAGAGTCGCTTTAATTTTATTGTAAGATTTACAGAGCATTCTTAGTATTGGATTTAAATCGAGGTTTAGTCGATGCTGAGCCGAGGGCGGCTCAGTTCCATCACTATTTGCTTGACATTAAGTCAACCAAATTGCTGTGCACCGTTCAGTCACCCTCACGCAGTTATCAGTTGTCAGTTGTCGGTTGTCCGTAGCTTGAAGATGCCTTTCTTCTTCCAGGATCTATTGGAAGGCTAGTTGTTTCCTTATGATATGTATTAATACATAGATATCCGACTTCAGTGAGGCCAAATCATGACTGCCATCAAGCTAAACGCATTACCTGGTAACCAGAGATATGTCAGCCATGCCGCAATGTTGGAATACTACTTCAAGGTATTGAGATCAAGACTAACGAGATGAGGCGCTTCCGTCAAGACATACAAACTCAGGATTACACCGATTCTACGCAACCGAAAAACAGGCAATAACAAACTCAAACAATACTTTGAATAGAAATAATCAAAAAAGTGCACAGTAATGCACCATGTGAGAAGAGATAGTAAAGAGGGGCATAAGTAGGATGAATATTGAAAACAATACGATCAATACTCATCTTCATTGAATAAGAAATCATCCTTTCTTGGGTAGTCAGGCCATATATCCTCTATACTTTCGTACATCTCCTCCTCGTCTTCAAGCTCCTGCAGGTTTTCGATGACCTCTAATGGAGCACCAGAACGGATAGCATAATCTATAAGCTCATCCTTCGTGGCTGGCCAGGGTGCTTCTTCTAAGTGATAGGCTAATTCAAGCGTCCAGTACATAAATTTTATTCTTTTAAATAATAAAGGCTTTCGCTCTTAGTTTTCCAAATTTCTTGCTTCAAAACATCCAAATGAATTTTCATTGGATTTTGTTCCGTTGTATCTTCATAATTCCTCTAACGGATGGTATATCTCAAAGTTGCCGCAAAAATATAATTATATATGATATATCCTATAAAATCAACATAGCATCTCCGTAGCTAAAAAACCTGTACTCTTCCTTGACAGCTTGTTCGTAAGCTTCAGTCATAAGATCATGTCCGCCAAAAGCACAAATCATGATAAATAAACTGGTCTTGGGTAAGTGGAAATTAGTAATCATAGAATCCGCAATGCTAAACTCATAAGGTGGATAGATAAACTTATTGGTCCATCCTTCCATAGGCTTTAATAATCCTTCCGCAGATACAGCTGATTCTATACTGCGCATCGAAGTGGTACCAACAGAGCAAACTCTCCTGCTCGAAGTTTTGGAACGGTTAACTGCTTGTGCAGCATCCTCGGTAATTTTGAAGTACTCTGCTTCCATTTTGTGCTTCGATAAATCTTCCACCTCGATATTTCTAAATGTACCCATACCGACATGAAGCGTTAATTCTGCAGTATTTATGCCTTTAAGCTCCATGCGCTTTAGCAACTCTGTTGTGAAGTGTAGACCTGCTGTAGGTGCAGCTACGGCTCCTATCTCTTTGGCGTATATAGTCTGATATCGCTCCTTATCTAAATCCTCAGGAGGCCTATTGATATACTTTGGCAGAGGTGTCATACCGAGTTGATTCAGTATACCTTGGAACTCTTCATCCGTACCATCGAAGAAAAAGCGTATGGTTCTACCCCTGGAGGTAGTATTATCCACAACTTCTGCGACTAGAATATCATTCTCATCTTTGTCTTTGAAATACAGCTTATTTCCTACTCTGATCTTACGTGCCGGGTCTACCAAGACATCCCACAACTTCTGCTCCTTATTGAGCTCCCTCAATAGAAAAACCTCAATTTTTGCTCCTGTTTTTTCTTTACGCCCAAACATACGTGCAGGAAAAACCTTTGTATTATTGAAGATCATGATGTCGCCATCATCAAAGTAGTCAAGTATATTCTTGAAAATTTTGTGCTCTATTTTACCGGTAGACCTGTCGACCACCATCAATCTAGACTCATCTCTATTATCTACCGGATATTTAGCTATCAACTTCTTCGGTAGATCATAATTAAAATGTGATAATTTTGCCTTCATTTCTTAAATAATTTAAAGCAGTAAATAGTGACATTTAATAGTATTTCTTCTTTCTCTAATCGGAGCGAACCCCAACCATAAAAAAAGTTTTCACACAATGTCAGCACTTAAGTATTTACAGAAGTGCTATTTTTTTGATAGTGCCTACGTATATTATCCAGGCGATTATTGGTCTGTACAAATGATTGCTGCCTTCTACACTTCCAAATGGCCATTCTTAATCATATAGCTATCTTAAGCTAAGCATTTCCTATTCAATCATCTACTTCACTTGATTTTTCTCTAATTCTTATTCGAGAACTTTATCCTTTGTCCAAGCCCTGTACCTTAATCTTCTCTAACAATTAGCTATGGATAAGAAATATCAATATCTCAAAAGCGCTTATTAAAAGTATCTCTGCATGTGCTCTGAAGCATCTCGAAAACCTTTATAACACCTTTTTTTCAATAAGTGCGCAAAAATAACAATTATAATCACAATTAATTACAATTATAAGTTTTCTATTGAGGTGATTTTTTCAATCCTTCAAGAGCACTTGTACTTAGTAGACAAATATTGTACCAAAAAAGAAAATATAATATAGTGCTTTTCACCCAGACAACATGATCCTCTTTGAAGATAAAATCATGCTGTTAATCGAATTTGTTCGCCCTTTACACTTTCTATCTATAATTTTGTACATACTAATCAGACCATTATATAGTGATTTATCGAATACTATTAGAGAGTTATCGACAGGCCATGGGCCAACTCAGTGGCAATAAGCTAAGAACCTTGCTTTCATTGCTGGGTATCTCTATTGGTATATTCTGCATCATAGCTGTCAAGTCTGCGGTTGATTCCCTTGAAGTTGAAATCCGGGACTCATTTAATGAACTGGGAGATGACGTCATTTATATTTCGAAGAGACCCTGGAATGAAGATCCGGGTCAAAATTATTGGAAATATATGAGACGACCTGAGCCAAACTTTAGTGACTTCAGACAAATGGATGGGCAATTACTCAATGCCAATTTGGTATCAATGGTCTACTTTATCAGAAGAAGCACCCTGAAGTTTGGTAATAACGCTTTAGAAAATGTGATCTCACTTGCCATTACTGAAGATTATGGACCTATGTTTGATTTTAAGTTTGAGAGTGGTCGATACTTTTCACCATTTGAATATAGTAGTGGAGCCAACAGCGTTATTCTAGGGTCAGAGACAGCAGAAGAGTTGTTTCAAGGCATTGACCCTATAGGACAAACCATCAGGGTAGGTGGAAATAAATATCAGGTCATTGGTGTGCTCGAAAGAAAGGGTGAAAGCTTAATTAATATTGTAAACTACGACTTTGCCCTAATCATGACCGTCACATCAGCCAGGAAATACTTTAATCTGGGAAATAATTCACCATATGGTTCTAATCTAGCTGTAAAATTGGGTGATAATGCTACAATGGATGACCTCAAAGACGAATTAGAATACAAGATGAGAGTTCATCGTCGTCTAAAACCTGTGGAGGACAACAACTTTGCACTCAATGAGATGACAATGTTGACTAACATTCTGGATGGTTTCTTCAGGGTAATCAATATAGCCGGCTTTCTGATTGGTATATTCGCACTATTTGTCGGTATGTTTAGTGTAGCTAATATTATGTTCGTATCTGTCAAAGAACGAACTAATATTATCGGTATTAAAAAAGCGCTAGGCGCTAAATATGCTGTGATACTGCTAGAGTTCTTAATTGAAAGTATCATACTTTGTATTATTGGTGGTGCATTTGGATTGCTTTTAGTTTTTCTTACTATGAAGGCCATCACAGCTGCTATTGATTTCAATCTATTTCTCTCGCTAAGTAATATCACCATAGGTATTATCACTTCGATAGTTATTGGGATATTAGCCGGTATTCTCCCTGCCATTTCTGCGGCTAAACTTGACCCCGTAGAAGCTATGCGCAAATAATGTGACAGATTGAGTAATGGCAAATGCACATTAACAATATTTTCACTTATCAGCTCAAAACCAAAACTTCGTTAATCTTATTTAAATATAAGGAGGAAAATAAAATGGGATCTAGCGAACTGGGTAAATTAATCATGTTTATAGGTGCCTTACTTCTCGTAGTAGGGCTACTGATTTATGTATTCGGATTAAAGCTTAGCTGGTTTGGCAATCTACCGGGTGACATACAATACGAAAGCAAAAACATAAAAATTTATATTCCTATTGTATCTATGATCATCATCAGTGTGATCATAAGTGTTCTTATTCGAATATATAAGTTCCTGTTTTGATTTCAAATTGTTGAACCCGAATTATGCATTAGAAATTCGTAATGAGGGTTTAATAGGGCACACTTCGCAATGTCGTTGTATCTAGTGGTGCATCAGCGATGCGGAGTGGATCTCGAGCGCATGCGAGAGAGTCCGAAGGACCGAGCGAATAGCGAGTCCCGGAGCGTAGCGACCCGTAACGAAGTGGAGGGTGATGCCCAAAACACAAAACAACCTGATAGTGTATTTGATATTTATCATTTAGACAATGTCACTTATTATAAATATAACAATAACACGTTGATCATGACAGACAATACATTTATACCCATACCAGAATCGACACTTCCTCGAATAGTCATCGTTGGTGCAGGTTTCGCCGGATTAGAGATGGTAATGAACCTTGATGGAAAACATTATCAGGTCGTCCTTCTGGATAAAAATAATTATCATCAATTTCAGCCGCTATTTTATCAAGTAGCTATGTCTGGGCTTGAGCCGAGTGCTATAGTATTCCCCATTCGTAAATTGCTTCAGCGCAAAAAGAATTTTTATTTCAGAACCGCAGAAGTCTTGAATATTGATAGCGAAACCCAGATAATCAAAACAAACTTTGGTGATTTAAGGTACGACCATCTTATTTTGGCCATAGGTGCTGATACTAATTTTTTTGGCAATGAAAACATAGCCGAATTGTCCATCCCTATGAAGTCCGTATCTGAAGCACTCTATCTACGCAATAGAATACTAGATGATCTGGAAAAAGCAGTCAATATAGACAATCTGGAAGATCAAAAGTGTTATTTGGATATTGTCATTGTAGGTGGAGGCCCTACAGGTGTAGAAGTAGCTGGTGCATTGGCAGAAATGAAGCGATATATCTTCCCGAAAGACTATAAGGAACTCAATGCAGATGAAATTGAAATTCACTTGCTTGATGCAGGGCCGACGCTTCTAGGCGGCATGTCGGAAAAAGCAAGTTCAAATGCCCTTAAATTTCTTGAGTCGCTGGATGTAAAAGTGCATTTAAATACTTTTGTGAAAGATTACCGGGACAACATAATCAGTACAAACACCGGCCTTACGCTCAAGACAAGAAAAGTCATATGGGCTGCCGGTGTCATAGGTAACACCATCAAAGGACTTAGAGGTGATATCCTGGCAAAAGGTAATCGTATAAAAGTCGATGAATACTGCAGAGTTAAGGGCACTGATAACATTTATGCCTTGGGGGATGTAGCTCACATGGAGACAAAAGACTATCCTAATGGTCACCCTCAGGTTGCACAAGTCGCCATTCAAATGGGGCGTATGTGCGCAAAAAACTTCAGTAGATTGACCAAAGGCAAGTCATTAAAGACATTCAAATATAAAGACCTTGGGTCGATGGCTACAATTGGTAAAAACAAGGCAGTAGCGGACCTTCCAAACTATCAGACATCAGGGTTTTTCGCCTGGCTCATTTGGCTTTGGGTACACCTATTTTCTCTAATAGGTGTGAAGAATAAGCTTTTGGTATTTACCAACTGGATCATAAACTATTTGACATATAATCCATCGCTTAGACTTATAATAAAGCCAAGAATTTCTGCTGCCCTCTATGATAAACTTCAGGAAAGCAAGGGAGAAAAAAAGATAGATAGCGTCAATGAACTTCTAAGCTAAAAGGTAATCGCGCTTGAGGGCCTTTTGCTTCTTTCATGTATTTCATAAATTCATAGAGGCCGTAATAGTCACCAAACTCTTTACGAATCCATTGAGACTTGACAGTTTCTTCGGATTTACCCATGAGTTGTTCTATTAACTGGGTCAGCGGATCTTTGATTTCCGGATACTCTACGGTTCTAAATGATTCTACTTCAGCAAGTTGGGCAGCTGAGGTAATAGCCTCATCTAATCCGCCGAGCTTATCAACCAATCCTATTTCCAGTGCTTTCCTACCTGTCCATACGCGACCTTGAGCAATTTCATGTACCTCATCCTTAGTCATACCTCTACCTTCTGCAACCAATGATAAAAACCTATCGTAAGTTTCTTCTACACCATCCTGTAATATCTGAAATTCTCTGGAAGACAACTTTTCAACAGGTGTAAAAGCAGTGGAAAATGTATTGGTTCTCACTGTATCAAAATAAATTCCTAATTTATCATTAAACATCTTCTGGGTACTGGGCAGAATCCCAAAAACCCCTATAGAGCCTGTCAATGTATTAGGAGAAGCAAAGATAGAGTCTGCAAAGCAAGAGATATAGTATCCACCTGATGCGGCGAAATCTCCCATTGTGGCCACTACAGGAATGCCTTTGTCTTTTATCCTTTGTAACTCTCTCAATATCCTATCTGAGGCCAATACTGAGCCTCCACCGGAATTTACCCTCAACACAACAGCCTTAACATTCGTATCCTTTTGGATTTTCCTTAGTAGATTGACATATCTATCGCCATTGATCTCGCCCGGTGTCGTAGGTCCATCATTAATGGTGCCTTCTGCATAAACAACAGCGATCTTATTTTTCTCCCTAATATTTCTTGCTGGCTTTACCGATTCAGCATATCTGTTTAATTTGATTGATGAAATTTTATCATCTTCATCAAGACCTAATTTAGACTTGATAACAGACAACAACTCATCTTGGTAAGATACTCTGTCTACAAGACCATTATTAACAGCGTCATCAGCATTTCTGACCTTCATTTCATTTGCAATAGCATTCAAATCCTCTATTGAAATGTTTCTGCTTTCCGAAATGTCATCCAAAAAGACACTGTACATACCATCGAGATACTCTCGTATTTGCGTTCTGTTTTGATCGCTCATTTTATTGTATCTAAAAGGCTCCGTCGCGCTTTTAAATTGCCCAGCATAGAAGACTTGCATTTCAACGCCGATCTTGTCTAACATTTCTTTGAAAAATGCCAATGTGACACCGTAGCCTCTAAAATCAACAGTTCCAATAGGATTTACATAAATACTATCTGCAACGGATGCCAAATAATAAGCACCTTGTGAATAGACATTTGAATAGGCATAAACCGGCTTCTCACTTGTCTTGAAATCCTTCAAGGCTTCTCTTAACGTTCTACTGGTTACCTGGCCCATCATGATATTGCTGAGATCAAGATAAATAGCTTTTATATTCTTGTCGTCTTTTGCATGCTTAATAGCGTGTACTAAATCATGCAAGCCTAACACATCCCTTTGCTCAAAATCAAAGGTACTGACCATCAAGTTGTTAGTTCTTTCAGGAATTAATTGATTTAGCTCTACAACCAGAAGCGAGTTTGGCTCTACTTTGGAGGGTTGCGTTTTAGAAGCTGAAGAAACTAAACCACTGACAACGATTGTCATTATACCAAAAAGTGCTATTCCTGCAAGGATTACACCCAGGCAAGATGCAAACATAAATTTGAAGAACTGTCTCATAAGATTATCATCTTTAATTTGTGTCAAAATTAACGGAGTAGCCAGATCTTTTACATTAATTCAGATAAAAGTAGCTAATCAATAGACAGAGGTAGCTATTTGCTTTTAAATCGAGACCGAAAGCATTCAGTTTTTATATACTTCTTTACCGTCAATATAAGTAGCTAATACCTCTGTTTCTAAAATTTCTTTTTCACTACAAGAGAGAAGGTTGCGAGATAATACGACGAAGTCTGCTGCTTTGCCTTGCGAAATAGCCCCTTTGTCATCCTCCTCAAATGCAGCAATAGCATTGGCCATTGTATAAGAATAAATGGCTTCTTCTCTTGTCATAGATTGTTCCGGGAAAAATGCTTCATCACTGTCCATTCGCTTACGCGTAATAGACGCATATAGACATTCAAAAGGATTAATATCTTCTACAGGCACATCCGTACCGTTGTTGATAATAACGCCTTCATCTAATAAACTCCTCCAGGCATATGCGCCTGTGGCAGCCCTTTCTTTTCCTAGTCTGGTGACTACAAAAGGCGCATCAGAGGTACAGTGAATCCCTTGCATTGATGCAATGATCCCCAATGGCACGAACCTCTTGATATCAGTAGTATCCACATGCTGGGCATGCTCCGATCGCCAACGCCACTGTGGCCCATCTGGGTAAATCTGCCAAAGTGAATCACACATATCTAAAAACAAGCGATTAGCTTTATCACCGATTGCGTGGACACACAGCTGCATGTCGTAATCCACTGCCAGATCAGCGATTGTCCTTAATTCGCTGATAGATGTCGTATTCTGTCCAGTATAGCCGGGCTTATCTGCATAAGGCTTCAGTTTCCATGCGCCGAATACACCTAGTGCTCCGTCCAATTCACTTTTAATCGCTCTGCAAGTGAAATATCCATTACCCGCATTAATAATTGGATAGCCATCAAGATTTTCACTCAGCACTTCTGAACTATGACGAGCCATAGCCCATAGTTTAATTCGTAGCTCTCCGGCTTCTGCCATAGCTTTGTATCTATCGAGCTCATCAAAAGTAGATCCGGCATCCTGAAAAGATGTAATACCGTGCTCAAGACAGACTTGCTGAGCTTTTTCAATGCCCTTATACCATTTGTTCCATAGGTCTTCTTCGTTGAGTCCATCTTGATATTCATAAAACGCATTGGATATGATAGACATGGCCCTCTCTTCGAAGACACCTATTGGATGCCCCTTTGCATCTCTCACAACGACACCACCGGATGGGTCTTTCGTTTCGGCATTGACTCCCGCGATGTTCATAGCTTTTTGATTAGCCATCAGAGAATGTCCACTGGCATGGCGCAAAATGACTGGATTATCTGGACTAATAGCGCTTAATGATTGATGTAGTGGGTATCCATTAACGGTCTCATCAGGACGAACTTTCCATTTCTCCTGGTGCCAGCCTCGTCCCTCGATCCATTCACCGGGTTCAGCAGTTTCAACGGCATCTTTTATCCGGCTCACAATTTCATCCCAACTCTCAGCATGTAAAAAGTTTAAATCTATGAGAGACTTACCCATACCTGAAAAGTGACCATGCCCCTCAATAAGACCCGGAATGATAAATGCACCTTCCAAATCAACCACCTCTGTACCAGGACCGGCAAGGCTATTTATATCTTCACTTGTACCCACAGCTGTGAATCTTCCGTCTTTTATGGCAAAAGCCTCTGCTGTAGGATGCGCATCGTCTACAGTCCATATGTCACCATTGACAAAAATGATATCAGGTGATTGGTCCACTCGCTGACAAGAAAATATCGTAAGTAAGACCACTCCAATAATTGCAACCCTCATAAATTAAATTTAAATGTATTTTTGCGCAAATATATCGACTTTTATAGAGATTAAATCCGTCCACATATCATGAAGAAGTATTACATATCACTAGTTTTTCTTGTAGCCTCGTGTCAAACCCTACTGCTTAGTCAGGATTACAAGAGTGATTTTCTGAAAAAATGGGATCACTCAGAAACGTATTTAATGAAATTTGTCCAAATGATGCCGGACTCTCTTTTTGACTATCGCCCTCAAGAAAATATGTATGCCTTCGATGAACAATTGCACCATATCATCGAACACCTTAGATGGATTACAAATGATTATCTCATGGGCGCTGATAATATTTATGTACAAAGGCAATACGAACTAATGCCCAAAAATGAACGCATAGCTGCACTAAGGACAAGTTTTCAGGATGTGAGAGAAGCCGTCATGGCACTTGATGAAACTGATTTGCAAATAAAGTATGCCTTCAAACCCGCAGGATATGATTTAAGTACTCTTGACTTACTGCATCTGCTATTAGACCACACCACTCATCACCGTGGCCAATTGGTAGTGTATCTGAGACTTAATAATATCAAGCCACCAAAGTATGTAGGCTGGTAAATGCATAGAGCGGATTCAAAATGGAGAAGAGCGCTTTTCAATATCAAATGTCTCAATCATAGCGCCTTATGCCATCGAAAGAAAATAAAAATCCGATGAAACTTCTTTTTTTAAATTTATCCCTTACTTTTGCAATAGAGTCAAAAGAATAGATTCTAGAGTACAGAAGAGTAATGTCTTTTTTTGTGTTGTGATAATGAGTTAAGTACAACTAACTCAGATCAGATAGATTGAGATATTAAACAATCTAGATAAAACTTGGAGACTCATGATAATTCGCTCAGAATAGATGTTAAATTTAAAATAATTCTTAAGCAGTGGAAAACGGAAATAATCAGGAGAATATTTACTCCACAAAAGTAAAGGCGGGTAA
Organism: Saprospiraceae bacterium; assembly: GCA_007125435.1. Classification (GTDB taxonomy): domain Bacteria; phylum Bacteroidota; class Bacteroidia; order Chitinophagales; family Saprospiraceae; genus SLDF01. The sequence goes on along the minus strand of SLDF01000264.1, from coordinate 487 downwards.
GAGACGGACTTATTTCTTCGATGTCAAGCAAACCAAGGGTGAAGATTATTACATCACCATTACTGAGAGCACGCGCAGGTACGATGGTAATGGTTATGAAAGGCATAAGATTTTCCTTTACAAAGAAGATTTCAATCGTTTTGTGAGTAGCCTTGAAGAAGTGGTTGACAAGATCAAGAATGAGCTCATGCCAGGATATGACTATGAGGAGTACGACAGACGACAAGAAGAATGGGAAAATAGCTTAGACAATGAAAGCCTGACTTCATCAGAGAATGGCGAGGCCAAGGAAGAAGATGAAATCACATGGTAACACTATTTGTTTTCTATTAATTTTAATCCGTTGCGTTCATTTAGTGGCTAGTTAAAAAAACTATTGTCTTTAGAAAGCTCTCATCAAAAGCCATACTAAACTATTAATATCATGAATATCTACATCGGCAATTTAGACTTCAAAGTCGATGAAATTGACATCATAAAGCTATTT
>SLDF01000184.1 GCA_007125435.1 Saprospiraceae bacterium | reverse complement strand
TTCTTCATTCTTGATGTGGCCATGTTTAATGTAAAAACCATGAATGAGAATTCTCAAATTGGAAAACTTGATTGACCTTCTTATGCGCTTTGAAACTCTATCGGCATCACCGGTCAGCACTTGTGTCTTGTCTACACCAGATCTGGTAATATGCCTTGACTCGATCGTCTTTTCAAATTCTATAACACTAAGGTATAATAAGTCATCGTGAATTTTCTCAGCAGTTTTACGCGCTTTTTCAAGTATCTTCAGGCTTTGCAGATAAAGTCCTTTACTGTATAGTATGTCTGCAAAGTCAAGATATTCTCTGACAAGTATACCGGGAAGTTTTGTAGTGTACAGCATTTGCAGACTGTTCATGATCTGGCTGTAAAGGTGCCTCTTGAGGTTAGAATATTTGGACGCAGTAATTCCGTTAAGCTTTTTCATGATGTCATAGTCGTTGACATCCTTTTGTTTGTCAATCAGATCAAATAACTTGACAAACATCATGCTATCACTATCGTGATTTCGCTTTGTGTAGAGCCTAAAATTCCTCTTCTCAGCCTTGGTAAGTGACTTTATTAAAGAAAAAAGCTGACCTGTTTGTGATATAGGCATAACAATATAATACGATCTATTTGTTTGAATTTCTGATACTTAAGCCATCAAAACCTTATTTATACATAACAAATCACCAAAAAACAAGCTTTCCCGAACCTCCTGACCACCCTATATTTGTAATATCAATTAAAAGACAAGTAAGGATTTACTCAAAAGTTCTTACTCTGTTTCTAATGATTGGTTTGTTGAGTTAATTAGTGATTGGTAAGAACGGGATAAAAAAAGGTTGACGTATGACTTTCGGCAAAATTTACAAAGGTATTTTTTCTTAAAGCAAACGTCAATCTTCCCGCTCACCATATAGCTTATAATTCAACACTTAAGTTGAAATAAGAATTTCTGTTAAATAGTTTTATTCGATTCGATCTACAACTAAAAGCTTTTATCCAAATGTGGATAGAAGCTTTTTTTATTTCACAAAGGTAACCTTAAGGAAGTTTGTCATGCCCCGCTCTATCAATGGCATTGTACCTGTATTGATGATTGTATCGCCGCTATGCACATGTTGTTTGTCTATCAATATACTGATGACATCCTTGATCGTCTCATTCGTAGTTGTAAACTTATCGTAGTAATAGCACTTAACACCCCATACAAGATTCAAAGTTGCTAACATATACGGCCGCTCGGAGAAAATATAAATTTTCACAGAGGGTCTATAGCTAGACATTTTGAATGCCGTATACCCGGATAAGGTCATACCGATGATAGCATTTGCTTTTAGGTCTTCAGCAGTCTTAGCTGCATTAAAGCAAATGACGTCAGATGCAAACGTGCTCGATTTAGTATTAGGCACAGGTCGATTGTTATTGATAGAGTAATCTTTTTCTGCCTCTCTCACGATTCTATTCATCGCGTTTACGACACCTACAGGGTCTCTACCCACTGAGGTTTCACCACTAAGCATAAGAGCGTCTGCGCCATCAAGTACAGCATTAGCTACGTCTGTAGCCTCTGCCCTTGTAGGTGTAGGATTCGTGATCATAGAGTCCAGCATCTGAGTAGCTACGATGACCGGTCTTGCACGCTGTATGCACTTTTTGATAATCATTTTCTGGATACCGGGTAGTTTCTCTATTGGCATTTCAACACCGAGATCACCCCTGGCTATCATAATGCCATTAGACGCTTTGATGATTTTTCCAATATTATCGACTGCCTCCGGCTTCTCTATCTTTGCTATGATTTTTGCAGGGTGATTTTTACTCTCGATGATCGCCCTCAGGTCCTTGATGTCTTTAGCCTTTCTTACAAATGATAATGCTATCCAGTTGACTGGCTGAGACAGTATGAAGTCAAGATCCTGTAAGTCCTTTTCTGTAAGACACGGCAAACTCACATTTGTATCCGGCAGATTGACACCTTTATTGGAAGACAATTCTGTTCCATGCGTCACCTCTAGCATTACCTCATCTTTACCATTAGTCTCTATGACTTTCATGACCACTTTACCATCGTCCAGCATCACCTTTTCACCTGGCTTTACATCCAGAGGAAACTGTTCGTAGCTCATGTATACGCGATCCTTATTTCCCAGACATTCTGTATTTACAAATCGAATGCGATCGCCCTTACTGATCGGTATAGTTTCTCCCTCTACCTTACCGATTCTTAGCTTTGGACCCTGTAAATCTGTCAGTATGCCGATATGAAATCCATGCTGCTCATTGAGCGCCTTGATTTTTTGTATGGTCTGTAGATGCTGCTCATGCGTTCCATGCGAAAAATTGATCCTGAAAATATTAACACCCGCCTTCGCTAGCTCATAAAGCATTTCTTCAGAATCACTCGCAGGCCCCAGCGTCGCTACGATCTTCGTATTTTGTGCAGTAAAATGTTTCTTTGTGTATGTATTATTTATATTTACCATTGATATGGATAGGTTTTAATCTTATTAGTGTATTTGTTACAATAATGTGCAAACATAACGAAATCAATCGGATTTTTCATCCCGTTAACACAAATATAAAACGCCCCAAAGCACGAACAGTTGTTCTTATTATTTTTAAAAATAATTGCTTACCTATAAATCCAACTATGAGATGACTGAATGGTGCGAAGCAATTTGGTTGACTTAATGTCAAGCAAATAATGAAGGAACTGAGCCGCCCTCGGCTCAGCATCGACTAAACCTTGATTTGAACTCAATACTAAGAATGCTCTGTCAATCTGATAATGAAATGACTGAATGGTGCATGACTGAGTGGTGCGAAGCAATCAGATTGACTAAATGTCAATCTGATAACGAAGGAACTGAGCCGACTCTGGCTCAGCGTCGACCTAATCATCATCAAAAACGTC
>SLDF01000247.1 GCA_007125435.1 Saprospiraceae bacterium | reverse complement strand
GTTTCGTTACCTCCGATTTTGATTGATGTATTTTCATCTTATAATTCCATCCTAGATACTTGGTTTCACGATGAAGCAAAAGCATCAAATATCGATAATCCAATAAAACAATTTGAGAAGGATTTAGAACAGGTGAGTAAATCTATTGGTGTGAATCTTAATCCAAATTTAACTCATATATTTTCGCTTGCATCATATTACATAAATAAGCAAGACCATAGGACTGCAATAAAATTCTTTGAGCTTGGGTTAGATTATTTCCCAGAGTACCTTGAATTCTATGTTGAAATCATTGAGATTTACAAAGTCTTAAACAACACAGAAAAAATAATTGCCTACAAAAGCGTTCTTCGTGAGAAAACTATGAAAAGTCTCTATTTGAGTGAGACAGAGAAGCAGGAAGTATTTGAATATCTTGACGAAAAATAAAACGTTTGCCAATAGCTAAGACTTCGTGCGGCTCGTAAGAGCCCAGCTTGAAGTCCCCCGCCATTTGAGCTGGTTTTTATGGAATCTTCTATTTATCTGGTTGTTTTACTAAATGCCATTTTTACTTGTGACGCATCAGCGATGCGTAGTGGGTCAAGAGCGAATGCGAGTGAGTCCGAAGGACCGAGCGAATAGCGAGCCCCGGAGCGTAGCGACCCGATGACGCAAGGAAGAGGGTGATGCCCAAAGTGATAAAAAGAATTACACCCTCGTGAAAACGCTTAAATTTGTGTGATTTTGGCAAAAAAAGAGTGGATAGACCGCACTACAATCTTACAAATCATCGGTGACTACCTTGTAAGTCGGATCCTCCAGCACGTTTACATCAATTATTTTTTCTGCATTTTTAAGCAATTGACGACAGTCTGCACTTAAGTGTTTCAAATGAACTTTCTTGCCAACTTTATGATAGCGTTCTGTTATTTTGTTTAAAGCTTCTATAGCTGACATATCTACTACTCTACTTTCTGCAAAATCAATGATGATTTCATCTGGGTCGTTTAATACATCAAACTTCTCATTGAATACAGTAATCGAGCCAAAGAAAAGCGGTCCGTAAATTTCATAATGTTTCACACCATTTTCATCAATTGATTTCCTGGCTCTAATACGCTTGGCATTATCCCAGGCAAAAACAAGGGCAGCGATGATGACCCCGATAATGACAGCCAAAGCAAGGTTATGTAAAATAACAGTGACCAAAGTTACCAGCACCATCACTAAAATATCAGACTTTGGCATCTTATTGAATGTTTTCAAACTTGCCCATTCAAAGGTTCCTATGGCCACCATAATCATCAAACCTGTCAATGCGGCCATTGGCATTCTTTCAATGAGACCAGAACCAAACATCACGAATACCAATAACATGATAGCGGCTACAATACCTGATAGTCTTGCTCTTGCTCCGTTTGACACGTTTATTAAGCTTTGGCCAATCATGGCACATCCACCCATCCCTGAAAACAAACCGGATAGTAAATTGGCCGCACCTTGAGCTACTGCTTCTTTATTGCTGTGTCCGCGGGTTTCAGTAATTTCGTCAACGATGTTCAAAGTCAATAAACTTTCAATCAAACCAACACCTGCTACAATGGCAGCATAAGGAAAAATCAGTATCAAGGTGTCTATATTAAATGGAACAGACGGTATGTGAAATGGAGGAAACCCACCTTGTATTGAAGCCATATCTCCAACGGTCTTGGTATCAATACCCATAAATGTAACCAACCCAAAGACAACAAGAATTGCAGTAAGTGAGGCAGGAATAACTTTTGTAAGCCTTGGCAATCCCCAGATAATTAACATAGTAAGTAAAACCAGGCCAAGTAAAACATACAAAGTGGAGCCGCTTAGCCAGTTGCCCGAAGCGTCTTTGAATTGGTCAAGCTGAGACATGAAAATGATAATGGCCAATCCATTGACAAATCCAAAAATCACAGGATGCGGCACTAACCGAATGAGTTTGCCAAGTTTTAAAAAACCTGCGGACATTTGGATTATTCCTGCAAGAATTACCGTGGCAAAAACATATTCAACACCATGGCTTTTAGCCAAGGTGACAATAACAACGGCAATTGCCCCGGTAGCACCAGAAATCATTCCAGGACGACCACCCAAAATAGATGTCACCAATCCCATCATAAAAGCAGCATATAAACCAGTCAAGGGAGATAAGCCGGCAATTAAAGCAAAAGCAATTGCTTCTGGTACGAGGGCAAGGGCAACGGTCAAACCCGACAACACTTCTGTTTTGTAGTCGACTTTTTGAGACAAATCAAATAGATTAAAATATTTTTTCATTCAAATTTTATATCAGTTACATGTAAACGGAATTGAAAGACTCCGCAAAAGACAAATCAATAAGTTACGTAGAAAATGCTCTACTTCAAGGTGGAGTAACTTCAGGAAGGTTATATGTAAAAACTTTGGATTTCATAAATCGGCTGCAAAAGTATGATTTTAAACATGGAAACAAATCAAAAACTCAATAAAAAACTGTCTTTGCTGACTAAAGCCAAAAAACACATTATAGAATGGCTGCTGCTTATTGCGGCTCGTGAGGGCTCAGTTTGTAGCTCCCGTTGTGTGGAGCCGGATTCTATGGAGATAAAGTCTACTAAGTGGGGTGTATTTCATTTTGTTGCTTTGGGCATCACCCTCCACTGCGTTACGGGTCGCTACGTTACAGGGCTCCCTGAACGGTCGGCCTCTGCTTCATATTCATTACGCAGAGTCTGGCTCCTGCCGTCGCCACCCTTTCACATCGCTGATGCATGACCGGGGAAAACAGCATTTTGGAATGTTACCCTAGTTTTTCCATTACGCTAGTTTTCACTAATAGTGACATGACAAAATGATTATTTTACCTACAGATCATAGCTCTACTGAACGCCTTCTCCTCAAACACCTTACCCATTAT
>SLDF01000393.1 GCA_007125435.1 Saprospiraceae bacterium | reverse complement strand
AGGGCAAATCATTGTGGTTCCAATCTAATTCATACATTATACCTCGTTGATTGATACAGTAATGCTCTGTGAACTCATTTCCTACTATAGATATATCCGCTGATAAATTTAGCTCTAAATCGATGTAGATAGTAGAAATACAAGTTTCCATATTACCCAATTGATCTGTCACCTCCAATTGCACAGTATTAGTTCCTAGATGTCCGCAATTAAATGTTCGTTGACTAGATCCTTCTATACTGAAATTCAATGGAGGAGCCCCTCCGGTAGAGCCTTCATCTAATGCGGAAGCAGCTAATGCCACCTCTCCGGAAGCATCTAAGTATAATGTTTTGTCTGATATACAGATGGCATTAATAGGTTCCGGATCATCTCTTATCACATTTACAGATAATAAGCAACTACTTTCATTTCCACTCTGGTCAATCACTGTAAATTCAACAATGGTTTCATCCACAGGGTAATTTCCGCTAGCATCAAAACCACCATCTGTTTGACTGTTAACTACCAGATCTACTGTACAATTATCGCCATATTCTGACAATTCTAAAGCAACAAATGCTGATGATCCTTCCCAGGGCGTGGTAGTTGTCACATCAGATGGACAAATTATAAAGGGGGGAATAGTGTCTTCAATTATTACCGTAGTGTTGCACGTTTGGGTATTTCCATTTTGATCCGTCACCTCTAGCTCCACATTGTTGTTCCCAATATGTTCACAGTCAAAGATCTTTGTTGGAGAGTCTTCTATACTGAACTGTAAAGGTGCTGAACCTCCTGTAGAACCATTATTTAAAGCAGAGGCATTCAATATGGCCTTACCAGAAGCATCCAATGACAAGGTAAGGTTGGACACACAATTAGCTTCAATTTGCAGAAAGGAACAATTTGGGCAATTGGATAGCAGAGCTCTAATCACATTGCCCGGTTGATCGCCAAAACCATTACTCATTGAAAAAGTTCCATGTCCAAAAGAATCGTAATAGCTCATTATAGTCGGAAATTCTGACAAAAGAGGGCTGGATGAATTCCAGCAAGATTCCCCCTCCTGATCATCAGGTAAATTACCACTAGGTAAAATATTCCCATAATCATCAATCTGTGTATTGTTTCCATTCCATACACATCGGTGCGTATGATGTGTTCCAAGATTGTGACCGATTTCATGAGTTATCACTTTTATACTCCTATTGTAATTAGGATAGTCCATAATATTGGGGGCAACCGTAGAAAAGGCAGTTTTCAAGCCTAAATTACTTGTATTACATAGAGTGCCTACATAAGCAATGCCCCCTCCACCGGTAATTCTCCATGCAATCAGATGTGCCAGGTCTCCATTAAAACCATTTGTCATGGCTCCACGAAATTCTAATAAATTATCAAGAGTGCTTTCTCCTGAAGGATAAGGATCAGGCTGAGTCCAAATGAGAACCTCCGAAATGGCAGTATTTATTTCTTCAAAAAGATAAATTGTACTGACGGCATTATACATACTACTAACCCAGTTTAGAGTTGCATTTTCGTTGCCAAAATGCTGAAACATCCGATCATCTATCTCAAGATAGGACTCAAAACATAGGTCGCTTGACCTTCTATTACCAATTAATTTTTCAGTTTCAAAACTTGACTCCAGGGCTCCAACACCACAAAAAAACGACTCTTTTTCTTTTATTTGGGCTTCCTCAATTAAGCCCAACATAATTGAATTTGATTTTTTTTGAGTAGGGTCGTCATGAGTGTATAAGCTCAAGTCCATACTCTTATAGCTAATGACCCCCATTACTGTGTTATCAAAAAAGCTAAGAGCGACTAAAGATTCAGACTCTGCATCATTTACCTTACCATAGTAGTATTTACCTTTCTTATACTTAATCGGGAGCTTTCTACCGTCTTCCACCTTGTAAGTATTAAAGGAAAACATATTTTTATTTGGGAAAAGAAGCATCTCCAGGTCCCTATCTTTGTATCTTAACTTTAATAAAATGCTGTCGTGATATGTTCTTGTCAACTCATTGAGACTTGAGAGGCTGAGATCATAAACAAAATAATTGACTGAACCTGTTATTTCAGGTATATGGACAAGATCATTATTAATTTCCCTGACTGGAACCCCTAAATCATAAACTTGTGCAGATACTTTAAAGCAATAAGCACAAATGAATAATACAAAAAGTATAAAATAATATTTGTCGGCTGTCATCTATTCTGTTTTTGTAAAAATATATTCAATTAAAACCCTGTTTGTCAAATAGCCGTCCAACATGAGTTTCTATTTCTTATCGACTGTAATGCTTTCAATTATGAAGCTAAATTGTGTTCACATCCAAGATTACGACAGAATCGAAATATATCGTTTCCTAATTGTTTAAAATTTATTCAGTATATTCCCCTATAACCATTCGTCTTCTATATCTTCTCGTTTCAGTCTAAAATCAACATTGTCCTTATCGCACTTCAAAAAAATGACATCTCTGATCCATTCATCAAGCTGGTCATTAAAAGTAGGACTATCCTTATCACTTGACTCTAAGAACTCTTTGTATTTAATTAATACGTCATCACAATTCATACCAGATAATGGGCTGGTTTTTTCTTGCTCTTTACGAGATTCTTCATTTTTTTGGGCGAGTTCTTGCTCTTGTTGCTTGATACCTTGAATATCGTATTTAGCATCCAACTCTTGAAATTCTGCTTCTTCAATAATATCTTCTACTTTCACTTCAAGGTCTGTACTGTCTGCTAATTCTTCAGGTTTAGGATTATAATCTGATCCACATGATCCAAAGCTGGTTAATAAAACAATTATGATTGCCTGTAATAAAAAAAAATGATTAGTTGTTTTTTTCATATCCTGTTATTTTGAACTTTAAGAGTCTTATATTTCATAATTATAAAGTCGATAAAAACCTTTAGCGGTT
>SLDF01000378.1 GCA_007125435.1 Saprospiraceae bacterium | reverse complement strand
TTTTTGAGCATTTGCTCGCTCAGTCTATTACCTATGGCCTTCCATCCTTTGACGTCAATAAATTCAGCGAGGTTGATGTCGCCTTCCATGGTCTCTGACTTTATCTTTACGCTGTATTGTATTTTAGGGCTTGGGTGCGTCGATACGAAGAGAAGCTTACTCTTATTGTGGTCACTGATGAAGGTAAACTTTTGATCGGTAGAGCTTGTCTCTATCTGAAAGCGCTTCACCAATGTCCAGCCTTTCTCACCTTCGTAATGGACAGCTGAGATGATCATGTCCGGGCGAAACTTTTCCAGGCAAAACAAATCGTCAGCCTGAAACTTCAATGCCAGATCAAATGCCTTAATCTCATAGGTTCCATCTTTATAGACAGCGATGATATGATCACCTGTGTCAAATGCGCCTAAGTACTGACCGCGCTCATCTTCATTGAGCCGTCCTGTGACCTCATCCCACCAGATCTTCATAGCGCCTAAGGTCGACTTGCCGGCTTCTTTGAGCTCTACTTTGCGCACCGGGTATTTTGTGAGAATATTGCCCTTGGAGCCTCTGCCCTTGATGTCTATCTCTGCAAAATCAAATTCAAATTGCTTGTTGCGTGCTTTACTGCGCGGATGGAGATTGACGGTGACAATTTCCGCTTCTCCATTGGGATTGGCTGAGAAATAGTGGACATAATTTCCTTTTTCACCTGTAGTCAAATCATACTCCTTATCCCTGATCACGGCATTGACATTAAAGCGCTTGATATAGGAGCGTTTGGTTTTTTGGTCGTGATAAATCAAATTGTATGTCGTGCGCTCATCTCCCTTTTTCCACACGTCAACATGAATGATATCCTTACCGACAAAGACCTTCTCATCGATTCTGCTGACTACGAACTTACCGTCTTTTCTAAACGCGATAATGTCGTCTATATCGGAGCATTCACCTACGAACTCATCTTTTTTCAAGCCGTATCCGATGAAGCCTTCTTCTCTATTTACGTAGAGTTTGGCATTGTTGGCGACCACTTGTGTCGCATCTATGGTGTCGAATGTCACGATTTCAGTCTTGCGCTCCTGGCCTTTACCATACTTATCCAGTAGCTTCTTGAAATAGTCGATCGCAAAATCTGTGAGATGCTCTAGATCGTATTTGACCTGCTCTATATCTGACTCCAGCTGACCGATCATCTCGTCAGCCTTGAAGGTATTGTACTTCGATATGCGCTTTATCTTGATCTCAGTCAGTCGGAGAATGTCATCTTGTACGAATGGCCTTAGCAACTGTAGTCTAGTATCATTTGCCTCTGCAGGCTCATTGGGCTCTCGTATGTACTTACGCATTTCCCTGTCGATGGTCTCCAATACCTCTTCCCAGGTTTCGCATTCTTCTATTTCTATATACACCCTGTTTTCGATGAATATCTTTTCCAGACTGGCCATGTGCCACTTGGACTCCAACTCACCTAGCTTGATCTCCAATTCTTTGCGAAGCAGATCCTTTGTATTCATAGTCGAGATACGGAGGATATCTTCGATATTCATAAAGTGAGGTTTGTCCTCATATATGACACAGGCATTGGGCGATATGGACACTTCACAATCTGTGAAGGCGTATAAAGCATCTATGGTGAGGTCAGGCGAAGTGTTTGGTGCCAGGTCGATCAGGATCTCCAGCTCCTGAGCCGTATTGTCCACCACTTTCTTGATCTTGATCAGTCCTTTATCATTGGCCTTGAGTATGCTGTCGATTATGGAGCCCGTCGTTGTCCCATATGGGATCTCTCTGATGGCAAGTGTCTTCTTATCGACTGTCTCTATCCGTCCTCTGACTCTTACCTTGCCACCCCGCTCGCCTCTGTTGTAATTACTGACATCGATCATGCCTCCGGTCTGGAAGTCCGGATAAAGCGTAAACTTTTTATTTTGCAATACTTTAATAGACGCATCAATAAGCTCCCTGAAATTATGCGGCAACAATCTGGTAGATAAACCAACTGCTATACCTTCTACACCTTGAGCTAATATGAGCGGAAATTTGACTGGCAGCAATATGGGCTCCTTATTACGACCATCATAGGACAATTGCCAATCTGTCGTCTGAGGATTAAACAATACCTCTAGTGCAAATTTTGTAAGGCGGGCTTCTATATACCTCGGTGCTGCTGCTGAGTCTCCTGTCCTTACATCGCCCCAGTTTCCCTGGCAGTCAATCAATAAATCTTTCTGTCCCAGATTGATCAATGCATCGCCTATAGCCGCATCACCGTGGGGGTGGTACTGCATCGTCTGCCCGATAATATTGGCTACTTTGTGGTATCGACCATCATCCATCTGCTTCATGCTGTGCAGTATCCTTCGCTGCACGGGCTTGAGACCATCTAATAATGCCGGCACGGCACGCTCCATGATGACATACGAAGCATAATCCAAAAAATAATTTTCGTAAAGCCCCGACATATTGAGCACCTTGTCTTGATCGCTACCCTTATCTTCCATATTGCCGATATATATAAATAAAACGTATAAAAACTATCTGTAATGCAAAAATAAAAAAAATCGGTTACCTCCACTTTTTATTTTTTGTGCAGCCCTCCCTTAAATGCAGCGTATCGACCCTTTGATTCAATATGTAGGTAAATTATAATATATTACTTTTGGCATCACCCTCCTCCTGTCGTCGTCGGGTCGCTATGTTTCGGGGCTCGCTATTCGCTCGGCCTCGATTTCGCTAAGGCTACATCGAGTCTGGCTTCGCATGCGCTTCGCCACCCGCTCCACAGCGCTGATGCAAGTCTCTGTTTGACCCATATCAAGCTCCTCACCTGCCACCCTCGCTAGTGATAGGCAGGCTTATTTATAGGTCATCTAAGGAAAAAACATCTATACTCCAGACCACGACCTGAATTCTAAATGATCGTCGTAAAGCTTTTTA
>SLDF01000092.1 GCA_007125435.1 Saprospiraceae bacterium | reverse complement strand
TGAAGGGGTTTTTAGAGGTAGCCTCCAAATCCCATGAATCCTGATCACAAGACAGAAAAAAGAAAAAATCAAAGGCTTCAGATAAAATAACTGTTCGTATTTTCAATAATGCTATGCCGGTTGCTTGGAGCTTGAGGCTTGAGACTTGAAGCTTGAGGCTTTGTTAATGCCTATGCCTCTAAGCTCCTATGCTCCTTAGCTCCTATGCTCCTATGCTCCTTTAGACCTTCGACTATTACTCTTTGCAAAGAGCTTATTATAAATCCCTAGAGAAAAAACTCCTCTATCCGCACTTGACATGATCACATCCTTACGAATGGATTGTTTTTCTTTTCATAGCCAACTGTGGTCTCAGGGCCATGTCCGGGATACACAATCGTATCATCGGGTAGTGTGTAGACTCTGGTCTTTATCATTTTTAAAAGCGTGTCGTGATCGCCGCCCGGCAGGTCAGTACGGCCAATGCTGTCTCTGAACAAGACATCACCCCCTATCAATACGCTGTGTCGCTCTATATAAAAACAAAGGCTGGCCGGGGAGTGGCCGGGGCATAGTATAGCCTTCAATGTCATATCTCCAAATGGTATCTCGTCACCATCTTCGATAAACTTCTCAGGTTCAGGTGAAGGAGCCGGAAAAGGTACGCCGTAAGCATTGCTTATAGCAGGAGCTGTACGAAGAACCTGAAGCTCATCCTTGTGAAGCTCAGGCTTGAGTCCATATGTGTCGTAGATGAATGCATTACCGAATACATGGTCAACATGGCCGTGTGTATTAATGAGCTTGACAGGTCTGAGTTTGTTGTTGCCAATGTAGGATTTCAACTCATTTTCCTCCTTTCGATCGTAGCAACCGGGGTCGAAGATGATACACTCTTTATTCTCATTGGAGAGTACGATAGTGTTTTCGTAGAAGGGATTGAAGGTAAATACTTTAACAAGGTTCATATTTTTGCGTTATCTAATTTATTAATCTTATTTTTATAACTCAATTCAGTACTTGACACAAAAGTATAACGTTAATTTCACGATGAAGTACATTGGTCGGTTATTAATCATAATCATTTTTGGGCACCCTGTCTATGCTCAGGTGTCTCAAGTAGAATTTGGTAAAAACCGAGTACAATACCACCAGGACTTCGAGCAATGGCTTAGCTATGAAAGTCAAAACTTCGTCACTTACTGGTACGGCATGTCGTCAAATGTTGGAAAAAAGTCTGCACAATTAGCAGAGTCCATATACGACGAGATCATATCTACTATCGAATACCGAATCAATGACAAAATAGAACTCATCGTATACGCAGATGTAACAGATGTCAAGATGACCAATATTGGCAGCGAAGAAATACTGATGGGCAGAGCCGGTCGGACGACAATTGAGCGGAATAAGGTCTTTGTATACTTCGATGGTGACCATCGCAATTTGCAACGGCAGATAAGGGAAGGTGTAGCAGGTGTATTCATCAATTATATGCTTTACGGTACGGAGATACAAGAAATCGTGCAGAACATGACTGCTCTTGGCCTCCCTGAATGGTTCAATGAAGGTCTTGTCGCATTTGTTGGAGACTACTGGGCTATTGGTCCGGATAATGACCTTCGAGATGCCCTCAGTTCAAAAAACTTTAAGGACTTCAACCGATTTGCAAGAGAACATCCGCGTACGGCCGGTCACGCTTTCTGGCTATATATCGCGCTAAACTTTGGGAAGTCCGAAATAGGTAATCTCCTTTACTACATCAGGATCAACAGAAATCTGGAAAATGCCTTTTTGTTTATTCTTGGTATACCCTATGAAGAGCTTTTGGAGCGCACATGGTTTTTTATGAAAGATTTGAGTGTCCAGGAGCCTGCGCTTCTAGATGCTTTCGAGACATTGCAGCCACTACCCATTAAAAACAAGAAGGGTATACCCTACACAGATGTTAAGATCAATCCCACCGCTCCATACATTGCCTATACCTGGAACAATCAAGGAAAAGTGAGAACTTACCTTTACGACCTCAGAGACGGTAAAAAGAAAAAGCTGATGCAAATCGGCTACCGCAATACACTGCAAGAAACGGACTATAACTACCCCATACTATCGTGGCATCCTGACGGTAAATCTCTAGCCATCATCTACGAGAAGAGGGCCAAAGTCTACCTCATGATCTATGATCTACAGACGCAGAAGTCCACCAGACAGCTTATCCCTAATAGGTACCAAAGAATATATAGTATGGATTGGTGGACGGATAATACTCTTGTATTCTCGGCTTCAGAAGCCAATTTTACAGATTTATATCTATACAGAATACGCACTAGATCCTCTACCCAATTGACTGATGATATTTTTGACGATCATAATGTCACCGTGGGTTATATGGGCGACACAAAAGGTATTTTTTTCTCAAGCAACAGAACGACATTACAGACTCAGAAAGTGGACGCTGACACTATCGTGCCGCTCTCAGAAATGAATATTTACTTTCTGAATCCCGAGTCGAAATCAGATTCAGTAACCAGAGTGACCAATACGTCGGGAGTCGACCATACACATCTAAACTATCTCTCAAATGGCGATATTCATTTCCTTAGTGACGAGTTTGGCATCATCAATAGAGCAAGCATCACCCCGGGAGAAAATGAGATAACCTACCTTACAGACTATCCGCGTAATATTGTCAACTTTGATGTCAACTACAGTAAGCAGATGACTGCTGAAATCATTCAGTATAGAGGTGTACCATCAATATATATAAGAGATCTAAGCGATCAAAAAGCTGTAAACCCTAAGCCAACAACATTTTTTGAACTTTACAGGGGAACCGTCAGTCGTCGTGTCAAACCTAAATCAAGAGGAAGGCTGACGTCTTCAAAGCCAAGTATAACAGCACCGGTGCAGCGAGACACCATCAAAGAATCTAACCCAGACTATTTCTTCCAATCAC
>SLDF01000320.1 GCA_007125435.1 Saprospiraceae bacterium | reverse complement strand
AGAGGCCGACCGTTCAGGGAGCCCTGTAACGTAGCGACCCGTAACGAAGTGAAGGGTGATGCCCAAAGCAAATAAAGAAAGGTGAAATGAAGCAAGCCCTTTAGAATTAGTGAAGAATGAGTCTATTGGCTCTGTGCGTGATCAATGTTACATTCCGCGATTGGTTATATGATTACCTTTGCATCTGAATTATTAAGATAATGTATTAATTTTACATAAATGAATTTAAAAGCAATACTGCCATTTTTAGAATGGATGCCAACATATTCCAGAGACCAGCTCAAGGGCGATTTGTCTGCGGGTGTTACAGTGGGTGTCATGTTGATACCACAGGGGATGGCCTATGCGATGATAGCCGGCTTGCCTCCGATATACGGGCTCTATGCCTCGACAATACCATTGATTATATACGGTTTACTAGGGACATCTCGTCAATTGGCTGTAGGGCCGGTAGCCATGGTGTCATTACTGACAGCTGCTAGTGTCGGTGCTATAGCTGAGGTGGGTGCCACATCATATGTACTATATGCATCTGCATTGGCACTGATGGTCGGTCTTATTCAGTGGGGATTAGGCGTATTGAGATTGGGATTTGTTGTTAATTTTCTATCGCATCCGGTTGTCAGTGGGTTTACGTCCGCCGCAGCATTGATAATCGGACTGAGCCAGCTTAAGCACTTACTGGGCATTCCGCTCGGGCAAAGTAAGCATATACATACCATACTGATAGAAGCTGGAAGTCGCTGGGCAGAAATTAATTGGTATGCACTTGCAGTGGGTATTATTGGCATACTTCTCATCAAATTTGCAAAGAAGATTCACAAGGCAATACCAGCTGCACTTATTGCTGTATTGGTTGGAACCATTGCAGGCTACTTTTTAATGAGCAATGGGGCGACACTTAGTGTAGTGGGAGAGGTGCCTTCAGGTTTACCTACTTTTGTATTGCCTTCTTTTGATTTTTCGATATGGGGAAACCTCTTGGTTTCTGCTCTAGCTATTTCGCTGGTCGGATTCATGGAAAGTATTGCTGTAGCGAGGTCCATTCAGGCCAAGCATAAAAATTATAAAGTGATACCAAACCAAGAATTAAGAGCTCTAGGTTTAGCTAATGTAGGTACGGCATTTTTTCAGGGCTTTCCGGTCACGGGTGGGTTCTCTAGAACTGCTGTGAATGATCAAGCCGGTGCTAAGACTGGTCTGGCGTCTATTATTAGTGCTGTGTTGATAGTGATTACACTATTATTTTTGACATCATTATTTTATTATTTACCAAATGCTATACTAGCTGCTGTGATCATGGTAGCGGTATTTGGTCTGATAGATTTCAAGGAGCCAATACATCTATGGCACACAGACAAAAATGACTTTTGGATGTTAACAGCTACATTTGTCGGTACGCTGGCATTAGGTATTGAGGAAGGAATTGCTATAGGTGTGGTACTATCGCTATTGGTTGTCATTTACAGATCGAGCAAGCCACATTATGCGGTTTTGGGCAAGGTCAAAGGAACGCCATTTTTTAGAAATGTAAAACGGTTCAATGATCTAGATGTCAAGCCGGATACACTCATAATCAGATTTGATGCAGATTTATACTATGCTAATATTGAATATTTTCTGACCTGCTTCAATCAGGAGGTGGATAAAAAAGGTCCAGGCCTCAAGTATATCATCTTAAATGCAGAAAGTATAAGCAGTCTGGATAGCACAGCAGTAAGCGCCATAGAAAACCTCAAAAAAGAATTGCACGAAAAAGGTATCACACTTCTATTTGCTAACGTGAAAGGTCCCGTCAGGGATATACTATCAAAGTGTCATTCGTTTGAAAAAATTGGCTTCAATTCTTTCTTCCTATGCACACAAGACGCATTGGATGCGACCAATAATATTGAAATAGGCGAGAATAGGTTTGAAATGGCCAAGCAAACAGGACTAGAGTAGGCCTAGTGCCAAATGACAGTCACTGCGTTAGTTTGTCAGTACATTATATCAATTTTTGAAAGACTGACATCAGTAAATGAACTACTCATTATCTTCAGGGGGCTTATTTTTGGTGATGCGTTTTCTGAACTTTTTGGCTGGTTTCTTATCGTCAGATTGGTAGGGTCGATTGTCTGATGAGTACTTTCGATCGGATGGGTATCTACGAGGTCTATCTGATGAAGGGTACTTTCTTGGAGGCCTATTGGAGTCATATGGTTTTTTAGGACGCTGGCCGTATGATTTGCTGGGTTCATCAGGTTTTTTGTTTTCATCAGCATCATTGACCTTAATATTCCTTCCATTGACGATCTTTTCATTGAGGTTATCAATGGCTCTTCTAGCATCTTCTTCTACCGGCATCTCCACAAAGCCGAAGCCTTTGCTTTTTCCGGTATCTTTATCTCTGATTAGCTTTACAGTGGTGACATCTCCATATAGAGCAAATAGCTTTATGATGTCAATTTCATCGACTTTGAAGTCTAAATTGCCGATGTAGATATTCATGATATTAATAGTTTAGTATGGCTTTTGATGAGAGCTTTCTAAAGTCAATAGTTTTTTTAAACTTGCCACTAAATGAACGCAACGGATTAAAATTAAAAGAAAACAAATAGTGTTACCATGTGATTTCATCTTCTTCCTTGGTCTCGCCATTCTCTGATGGGGTAAGGCTTTCATTGTCTAAGCTATTTTCCCATTCTTCTTGTCGTCTGTCGTACTCCTCATAGTCATATCCTGGCATAAGCTCATTCTTGATCTTATCAACCACTTCTTCAAGGCTACTTACAAAACGATTGAAATCTTCTTTGTAAAGGAAAATCTTATGCCTTTCATAACCATTACCATCATACCTGCGCGTGCTCTCAGTAATGGTGATGTAATAATCTTCACCCTTGGTTTGCTTGACATCGAAGAAATAAGTCCGTCTCTTACCCGCCTTTACTTTTGT
>SLDF01000204.1 GCA_007125435.1 Saprospiraceae bacterium | reverse complement strand
TGGCTATGCGCGTATTTTTATTCTTCGATCTCACTCAAAATAGCTGCGACTTAGACCATACGACGACTATTTTCAGACTCGTTACAGGGCTCCCTAAACGGTCGGCCTCTGCTTCGCTATTGCTACGCAGAGTCTGGCTACTGACGTCGCCACCCTTTCACATCGCTGATGCAAGACTAGAAGAAACGACAAAACCAATAATTATCACGGTAGAAGGTGTCGATTGGGCCTGATAATATGAAGTTTGTGTTAATTTCTTGTTATTTACCCACGCTGTTTTGTTTTATCTATTTGTGTTCGTAAATCTCCTTCGTCGATTTAAAGCCGTAATAGAAATCGCTAATTCATAAAGCGGGTTTAAATCCCAGGGAAAAAGGCATCTTCATAATGATCGATAATAGGCGTTTGATCTTTTTCTATAGATATGGCGATGATGTCAAATCTAATCGGACCATCGTGGTCATGTTCGTCCATATATACGCCTGCTGCTTCTATGATAAGCGTTTCTTTCCGAGGTGTGATGAAGAGACTTGGGTGGCCATAGCTTAGATTTTTTCTTGTCTTGACCTCTACAAAGACTAGGGTGTCTTCCTTTTTGGCAATGATGTCAATTTCTGCTCTTCGGTATCTGTAGTTGGTGGCTAGGATGCGATACCCTTTATCATGCAACAATCGGGTGGCAATTTCTTCACCCTTTTTACCAGTTTCATTATGCTTTGCCATTTTGTTTGTATATTTCGGCCGATTTATTCACAAAAATAATATAAATACATTTAAGATATGATGGATCAACTGGTGGAACGATTCACTGAACAATTGAGAGAAGCAGTAGAAATTGGCCAAAGCGCTAAAATCTCAGCTCACACAGAAGATATTAGTGCCATTTATGTTACCGGCATGGGTGGCTCCTCTATAGGCGGAAGCTTTGCAGCAGAATTTGTCAAGGATGAATTGAAGGTGCCATATGCATTCGGTCAGTCATACCAAATACCGGCATGGGTAAATAAGCATACATTAGCAATTGCATCTTCTTACTCCGGTAATACTGAAGAAACCCTGTCTTCATTCAACGAATTGCTGACGACAGGAGCAAAAGTAGTAGTCATAGCATCAGGTGGGAAGTTAATCGAATTAGCTAAGACACATCAATTGGACTATATTTTATTGCCTTCCGACTGGCCATCTCCAAGAGCTTGTCTGGGGTATTCTGTAGTGCAACAATTATTTGTCCTACGCCACCTCGGTTTGATAGGTGAGACCAGGATCAATGAAATCAATGCCTCTATAAAACTCCTCGACCAGGAGGCTGAAAACATTAAAGAAAAAGCGTCTAAAATTTGTGACCTCATTGTCGATAAGATCCCTGTAATATACACAACGGATAGGATGTCCTCAGTTGCTGTAAGATACAGGCAACAAATCAATGAGAACGCTAAGATGCTGTGCTGGCACCATATTCTTCCTGAAATGAACCACAATGAGTTAGTAGGGTGGAGAGATGAATATAATAATATTGCTGTCCTGTTTCTCCGTAATGCTGATGATTTCAGCAGAAACGATAAAAGAATAGACATTACCAAAGAGATTATTGGGAATTGTACCAATACCATCATTGATATATACTCGAAAGGAAATTCACTTGTCGAACGCGCCTTGTACCTGGTTCATCTCGGAGACTGGCTCTCTGTCTACATGGCTGAGCGCAGAGAAATGGACTCAATAGAAGTAAAGGTAATCGACTATCTAAAGTCAGAATTGGGTAAAGTATAAAAAGAGAAAAGCCGGAGTTTTCACTTCCGGCTTTTTCTACTATTGGTTAATTGTTCACGGGAATCGCAGTAATCATACTGCATCTTGGTAAATTAAGGTTTGGTTATACTCGATATATAAGTAATATGTCAAATATGATGCCAAACTGGTTTGATAGTTAAGTATTTAAAAACATTAATGTGTAAAGCATTGGTGGTTAATAAAATAAAATTTTCAATATGTTAGAAGGGAAAAATGTTTTGATTACAGGAGGATCAAGGGGTATTGGTGCTTCTATGGTGAGGTCATTTTGTAAGGCTGGTGCATCAGTTGCTTTTACTTACGTATCTGATCGCAGCAAGGCGTCTTCAGAGGAGGTAATTGAGTCTTGTGACATCTCCAAAGGAAATAAAGTCATCGCCTTTCAATCAGATGCTTCTTCTTTTTCGTCTTCAGAGACCCTGGTCAAAGATGTGATTGAAGCTTTAGGCTCAATAGATGTCCTTGTAAATAATGCGGGCATCACTAAAGATACACTCATGCTAAGGATGACTGAAGAACAATGGGATCAGGTCATCCATGTAAACCTAAAGTCTGTATTTAATCTGACAAAGCATGTCCTTAGGCCAATGATTAAAGCCAGGGGAGGCTCTATCATAAATATGTCATCTGTAGTTGGTGTATTTGGTAACGCCGGTCAGGCTAACTACTCCGCTTCTAAGGCAGGTATCTTAGGGTTTACAAAGTCTATTGCCAAAGAGGTAGGGTCTAGAAACATCAGATGCAATGCAATAGCTCCCGGCTTCATCGAGACCGACATGACTGAAGAATTGGATGAAAAAACAAAGGAGGCTTTTCTGGCAAACATACCCATGAAGCGCCTGGGGACTGGAGATGAAGTGGCTGACTTGGCTGTGTTTTTAGCATCTGACCATTCGGCTTATATTACAGGACAGGTATTGAGCATCTGTGGAGGGCTGAATACTTGATGTGTATCCATAGATCAAGCAAAAATACGATATGTCTGTTGTCAGGTCTTTGGAATAGTGAGGCTGTTGTTTTTATTATCATTATTGACTGGAATGCTTGACCATGACTTATACAATAGGATTTTCAATTTCGACTTACAATCGACGTATGGGATTCACAAATAAAAAAAACAGCGTGAGTAATTGGCTTCAAAATAAGGTGCTTCGCTTAGTTTCG
>SLDF01000256.1 GCA_007125435.1 Saprospiraceae bacterium | reverse complement strand
TAGCCAACATGGCGATGACTGCGGCTACGCCAAACACAATACCCAAAGCCGTCAAAAAAGCTCTTAATTTATTTGCAGCTACGCCTTCCAGAGCCAACAAAAAATTAAAGAGAATGCGCTTTGTCATGATGATAAGGGGCTTTAATTGAAGATTATGATTCCTCCGCCTGATCCGCTTTCTGAGCTGTTTTGCGAGTCTGAAATTTTAGCTGCTTCTTCTACTTTTTCGGCCCATCTTTTTTGTCTGGCTTCTTTTTCCTGTTGCAATTGCTCTTGTATGTTTGCCTTAATGGCCTCATCAATAAATACTGTTGGAAGGTCATCTTTATTTTCGGGCGCATTGAGATAGATCTCATCGCCTTCTTCCAGACCGTGTGCAATGACTACTTTCATATCGCTGGAAACACCGGTGATAACTTCCTGCCTGACCAATCGTCCTTTGTCCAATTTGTAGACATAGGTCAGAGAGTCAGAATCCAGCGCATCCATGGGAACGGCAATGACATCTTTTAGTTCGTCTATATAGATCTCTGCTCCTGTCGTCATAGATGGACGCATGAGCGTGTCCACTTCCATGATCTGTATTTTGACCTCAAACACCTTAGAGTCGAATGACCGGAGCTCTTCACCGACATTGGCCACACTGATGACCTTACCTGCAAAAACTCGATCGGGTAGGGCATCTACCTTTACATCGGCATCGAGACCTACTCTGATTTTATTGATATCGACCTCATTGACATAGGACTTGGTGATCATATCAGTAAGGTCAGGCAACTCAGCTATGACAGGGTCCCAGGCATTGATCTGAGAACCGGAAGTGATTTTACCACTCCAGGTCCTGTAGTAGATAAGCATGCCATCTTCAGGTGCCATTATAGTAAAGCCGGCAGCAGCCTCATTAAGACGATTCATCTTGTTTTGCTGCTGTCTAAGCAAAGTTGATATCTCTTCAATTTTTGCTTTTGCCTGTTGTTTCTTGAGCTTTAGGTTTTCTTTGGTTTGGCGAAGGTCACGTTCAGCCTTTTCCAGATCGAGTTGGGCTTGTCTGATCACCATTTCCGGTTCGAACTGGCTTTGACTGACAAGTAGCTCCTTTTCTCTAAGTGAGAATTCGAGGTTGTCAATCTGGTCGCGTAGCCCTCTTAGGTCGATAGCCGTATCAATTCTGGCTTGTTCCAGCTGGGTCATGACCCGATCAATCTCCGTTGAGGCTTCGGTGAGTTTATTAGCCAATTCATTGCGATTGAGCGAGGCGATGAAGTCGCCTTTTTTAACGACGGTGCCTTCAGGGATGAGATTATCAATCGTCGTATTATATATACCCAATTGCTGTAATCCCGGTGGGCCCAGTATGCGCTTTGAGTTTTTGGCCTGTAGCTCACCTGTGGCCTTGACACTCTGTCCGAAATCACTCCGCTTGACTTCATATATGATTTGTTCAGAAGCATCTAAAGTTGCTGAGCTGCGACTCAATACATAGATGACCGCAATGGCTCCAATGACGACACCCGCTATAATTAGTTTTTTCTTCATTGTCTTGAGTATGTAGCGAAAATGAGGGTCATATCAATCTTAAGCTTGGGCTTTTGGCGTATTGAAATTCATTGGTGGAAACTGATTCGGCTCATGATCTTTGATCGGGCCAAATTGGTTTTCATACTTCTTCACATTGTCGGCCAGGGCCTTTAGCAGACGCTTAGCATGGGTAGGTGTCAATACAACTCTGGACTTCACCTTAGCTTTAGGTACATTAGGCATTAACCGCACAAAATCAACTACAAATTCAGTATGGCTGTGTGAGATGATAGCGAGATTTGAATATATGCCTTCGGCAATCTCTTCAGGTAATTCTATATTTAGGGAGTTTTGAGGCGGTTTTTTCTTCGAGTCTTCCATGTCAATTTATATTTTTTTAATTTGACAAAGTTAAACTTTAATTGATAGAATCAAGTACTTTTCACGACTCTAGTTATGATTCTTATAGTCGGGCATCCATGTGCTTTGGATTTCATCATGAATGCGCCATTATAATCTTTTTGATCAAGACAATCTGCCCTAGATGGTAATAACTGTGTTCAATCTGTGCTTCGATGTTTCGCTGATAACTGCCATACTCTGCTTTCACAAATGGTTTACTAAGTAGGTAACTGTCCATTTTTTCAACATGGCTAATGTACTTTTCAGCATTGTCTACTAAGTCGCCGATTAAATCTTTCCAGTCCGATTCTGACTTAATCTCAGGCATATCAAAACTGTATTTATCACTTATTTCAAGACCTCCCCCTTCAAATACGTGTAGAACGCCCTTCAAGTAGTAGTTGATGTGAAAGGTCAATGAGGCAATGCTATTCAAATTACCAATACGCTGTGTCGCTTTTTTCCAATTTATACTTGTGATTTGTTCTTTGAAGTTGGTATTAGCAATCCATTTCCCATTGAGCAAAACCTGTCGCAGGCGGTCTGCTAGATCGATATTCATGTCTTCTGAGTTTTTCTGTGTCATATTAATACTCTTCGTAATTTTTTTTAAATCTATCGCCTTGGGCATCACCCTTCGGGTCGCTACGTTCCGTGGCTCACTATTCGTTCGGCCTCGATTCCGCTTTTGGCTCCATCGAGTCTGGCTCCGCATCCGCTTCGCCACCACTTCACATCGCTGATGCAATATCGGAGAATTAATGAGAGATTTGGAGCTTACCCAGACATCTCTTATTTTTTAATACTTCTAAGCCTCACTATGAAAAGCCTACTACATGAATCGGAGAAATACCTTATGTCACCAATAGGATTTTCACATTTATCCAAGTTGACACTCTTTCTCCAAAAAACTTTCGCTAAGTATACACTTTTTCACCCCATAATTCGGCTTTAGGCTACCTCTAATAATTCCTGAAGTGAGCTGGGGCATAGAGAATTTTGATTTAGACGACTTGTGAAGAAGGAACATAGCCTTAGCTACG
>SLDF01000424.1 GCA_007125435.1 Saprospiraceae bacterium | reverse complement strand
CTAGGCGCTTTCCCATCTGATGTATTATATGGCTTTTCTGTCCACTCGCCATCATTGTGTTCCCACCTACCATAGTCATTTTCAACGATTGTACCATTTGCATATGTTTCCTTTGCTTCTTCTCCTTGGGGGCAAGTTGGACACATTCCATCTGGATCATCCAATATTATTGGATTATTCCATGCATAAGCATAGGGGCTTTTGTCTATTTGAAAATCATGCTCCGCCAACGGATCCACCCCACTAAAACCTCTGTATTCAGAGGCATCATAAAGATAGAAAGTATATAATTATCTCGACAATGAATCAATAAAAAAGTAAATTGAAAGTAAAACGTATAAAATAACAACAAATGAACCCACTATCAAGGATAGAGTACTTTCATCTCGGTAGCGATCCTGTGAAGATTCAATCTTATATGTTCTTAGAAAAAGCTGACTAACTAAAAATAGCCATAAAACCACAAAAACCAAGCCCCATGCATTTCCCAAATCTGGAATTGCAAATGAGAAATTTATAGCTATGGTATACAGATTAATTAATAACACTCCGGCTAAAGTGTATGCCGCCCTATACTCCATATTTGATAGCCCGAATGAAAACAATTTCCAAAATTGATAAATCTTGTATAATATGTATTTCATAGCTGGAATTTAAAGAACTTTAGCCTTTTATTTCACTCTCTATTATTAAACAATAATATAATTGATTCAAGGCTGGATAATTATTACATAAAATTTACACAATAACTACTATCTAAGCAAATTTCAAACAAAAAAGATTAATTGCATGAAAGAAATATCTGACGAGAATAATTGAAAGACCAAACCATAAAAACAATGACAATCAAAAAAGTAAGTGCAGCAAAAATAACTGTAAAAGCAACATTAATCACTACCGGCTTCAACTCTACAATTTGTTCACCAATCTCTAAATAAGTAAAGTAGTATTCATTAAGAATAAATGAAATTGCAAATGATACACCAAATAATATTAGTGAGTTGATTTCGTAACAAAAAATCATAGAACAAATCAAAAGGGTGAAGGTGATTAACAAAAAACCAGTAATTAGAATAGGTCCAAATGTAGCTCTTCCTATAGCAAAACCTTTGTTTCTATCTAAAGTTAATATTATTATATAGAAAGCATAATAGAGTGTATGAAAAGCTTGAATAGCGATATGCTTCATGATTATTATTTATTTTCTTCCTCTAAATTCCAGATACCAATCTTGTGTGTTTAAATATCTAGCTGCTTCAGCACCTAATCCAAATACTGCTCCATGCAATCCTATCATTGATATTGCTGTCATACCAGCTTCAAATACAGCTCTCTCGTCAGATATTCTACCTGACTGATTCATTAAATATATCTCATGAAAACTAGGTAATGCCGTCGCCACGCCGAACCCTTTGAACATATATTTTGCAATACCTCCCCCCTTACCATAAACATGTTTAGAGCCTTTGGGAGATTGCATATCTGCAGTAACATCAATCATTTTCTCCATTCCTGCAACGCCCGCTCCAAAGATTGACAACCCTAAACTTTGCTCAGGAGTTGAACTTGGCGATTGCATTATTCTACCACCTCCACCTGAAGAAGTAGCGGTTGTTTCATCACTTACATTACCTTCTGCTGCTATTTCTAAAGTAGGTAAAATTACCGAAGTCATTTCTGATTGATTAGAATCAAACTCATCAATAACCGTTCTCTTATTATTATTGATATCAATATTCAAAGGCCCGGAATTTCCTGTATTCGGATCATAAAACTGCAAACCCCAAAGGTCAATCCCTACCGGCACCCTATTCTCCGCATAATTATAAACCGTCACATGTGGAAAGTCCTCTGCAATCGGATCCACCCCCGTAAACCTCTACTTTTAGAGGCATCGTAAAGATAGAAACAATCTTAAAACTTCAACTTCTTCCAAAACTTCCACCAGTTTTCATCACATCCTGTATCATGTGTAAATACCATCCGCTGATCACCTCGTATTATGACTAGATCAAGTGTTCCTTCTTCTTTGATAAGGCTGTCTCCTTCAATAATTGAATCATAAATGGTTTTATTACCGCCTTGTATCTTATTAAAACCCATTATTCGATATACTTCCTGATCATTGAGCCTTAAGGAGTATGCATTATGGTTGAGACTATCGATAAATTTAATACTTATTGTTCCATTCATTGTATTTCTTTTATGCCAATTCTGATTTACACAGTCCCCATATGACCAAAGTAGTAGTATTGTAAAAGATAAAACAAAGAACAATAGAATGCCTAATATACTTTTTCTCATAATAGATTAGTATGTTGTTGTTTCATTCCATAAGAAGCTTCCTCCTATTTTGAATTTTAATGCATTCAGTAATTTTGGTGGCCCACTTGAAGCCGCTCCACTGACTGTAGTATATGTATCACCTTTATACAATAACTTCCGTTGATTTATATCATTTCCTCCAATCCTAAATCCTAAAGGACCAATGCCCGCCCCATAATTTATTCCATACCCTTGAAAATCGCCAACTCTAAAGTCTTGATCATGTTCAAGAATTTCTCCAGCATCAAATCCAACACCCAGTTCCAATCCTACCCCTCCTCCAATTGTCGAAAACCAAGCACTCTCACCATATTTATCGGATACTCTTCCAACTGCAAAAGACCCACCACCTCCAAATACAAAACTGGCAGATAAAGACCAGTATGATGCTTTATGAAGTCCATTAGCAGATTTAAATCCATGAACATCTTTCTTATTAAACACTGAGGTTCCTCGATCACCTATGACAGTTACTACACCATCTTCCATTTGTATTGTAGGGTCTTTGAATACCTTAAAGCCATATTCATTTCTATCTTCATCATAACTGATACTTCCTACATTGTGGGCCCCTAAGTCTTTTTCTACCTTTGACTTGGCCTTATTTGCCTGCTTTTCAGTTTCATAAAGTCCATCAGG
>SLDF01000062.1 GCA_007125435.1 Saprospiraceae bacterium | reverse complement strand
CTTAGCGTAGCAATAGCGAAGCTGAGGCCGACCGTTTAGGGAGCCCTGGAACGAGTCTGAAAATAGTCGTCGTATGATCTAAGTCACAGCTATTTTGAGTAAGATCAAAGAATAAAAAATACGCGCATAGCCTAAGCTACGTAAGTATTTTTTTTTCGAAGAGATTGCTCAAAAGAGCAAGACTTGGGGTCATTAAGATGGCTATTTTCAGACTCTAAAAAGCGACCCGTAGGGTGATGCCCAAAGCGACAAAATGAAATACACCCGTTGAATAGCCACTTAAAGGTAAAAACCACTAAAAACAGGAGCGACACACTTTGGCGGACCTGTGAATACCCGCACATAGCCCGGCCTCGCCCGAAGTAGGGTGCACGACCAAATGATAAATATCAGTAAAACAGGAGATATTTTTTCCTACTTTTGCGGTCGTTTTGAAAATGCAAATAAGAAATAGGGAGGTATTCACATGAAACATCAGATAATCATAAAGTATTTTGTTGCCATAGTATTTGCAACTGTCATCATCACCGGGTGCGAGAAGGCTCAATACCAGACTGTCGGTGGGTATGACTTCGAATACATCATAGCCAACAAAGGAAAGAAACCAAAGCAGGGGGAGTATGTCTATTACCATGTGACATCTAGGGCAGAGGACAAGGTCATCAAATCCTCTAGAAGAAGCCAATTTCCTCAGGTTTTTGAAATTCCGAATGAAGAAAAGTTGAAGAGTTATCAATCACCTTTTCTGGAGGTCCTATCCGAGATGTCTGTTGGTGACTCTGCACACGTCACTCAAAGTTTGGAAGATATGAGGCGCCTGCCAACTGAGTATGGCGATGCTAAAGAGTTAATATACGGTGTGACTTTGCTTCGTATACTATCTAAAGAGGAATACGAAGAGGATAGGCTAAAACAAAAAATCGTAGCAGATGGTCCCAAACAACTCTATAAGGAGCAAGAAGCAAAAGTAGAAGAGATAATGTCATCTTTTTTCGGCCTATCTTTGGAGGATAGATTTAACGGATTTGAAACAACAGAGAGTGGCATAAAATACAAAGTACTTTCTGAAAGTAATGAGGGTCAGATCCCGGAACTCAATCGGCACATGATCGACCTATCTTACTATGCTTGCTTGTCAGATGGTGATAAACTCGACTCATCTTTTAAGTATGGTATACCTTATACCTTTTTGCGAGGAGCGGGTACTGTCATGCCGGGATGGAATGAGATCACAGGTTATCTTCGTGAGGGCGATGAAGCTATAGTTTACATACCCTCTGAACAAGCTTTTGGAGAGAGGGCCTTCAAGGGAAATGTCGAAATACCGGCAAATGAAGATTTGTATTTCTATATGAAAATTGAAGAACTTAAAGACATTAAGAATTGAGCTGGTAAACATCTTACAAAATGAAATGAGGCTCCGATAGTGGCTTTTGGTATGTAATTGTATGGTTAGACAAAGTGTTAACATGTGTTTTTTCATATATGATAAGCTTTGATAAATGTAAATAATTGGTAATTTTGCCAAGATTATATTTTCGAAGGTCAATACCACTATAAATTGGGTTTTACAACTCAGTTGTCGAGCATTTTATAAAGACATTATGAACTAATTTTTATCTAATCCTATGAAAGCGTCATTATTAACAAAAGCAGGTTTTGCACTTATCGTACTTGCGGTACTCGTATCATCCTGTAGAAGGGATGAGGTCTACACTCCGGCATTGTCAGCAGAAGTATACGACTCTGAAGTCGTATATGAATGGAATGAACTTTATTTGGAGATTGACAGGTTTTCACCCGGCTACAGACCTCCTGCTGCAGCCAGAATGCTTGGATATACCGGGATAGCCCTTTACGAGGCTCTAGTTCCCGGCATGCCAAATAACAGATCATTGAGACATCAATTCTCAGGGCTGACTATTCCTGATGTGGAGCAAGATGCTGAATACCACTGGCCTACTGTGGCAAACTCTGTTTACGCCACTATCTTCAGACACTGGTATCCACACATTGATCAAAGACACAAAGAAGAAATTGACAGACTTGAAAGGCTTTACAATGAAGAGTTTAGGGCAAGAATTAATAGTGATGTATTTAACAGATCCCAGTTAAGGGGTAGAGATGTAGCTAATGCTGTATTTGACTGGTCTTCAACAGATGAAGCAGGCCACAATGCATATCTAAATCCAAGACCTACCTCTTATACACCACCAGAAGGTCCCGGACTATGGCAGCCAACGTTCCCTGATTTCACATTAGGACTTTTCCCTTACTGGGGCGAAGTAAGACCATTTGCAGTAAGACCAGGTGATATGCTGGCTAGACCTCCAATACCGTTTAGCGAAGACCCTAACTCTGAGTTTTACCTACAGACCAAAGAAAATGAAATCATAGTCAATGAAAATGATTATGAAAGGTTATGGATAGCTGAATTTTGGAGCGACGATATATTCGGCCAGACATTCCAGCCAGCCGCAAGATGGATAGCCATAGCTAATCAGGCCGTTCACCAAGAGAATATTAGTCTGGCAGCAGCAGCTGAGTTGTATGCAAAGATGGGTATTGCCCTAGCTGACTGTGCTATTATCATTTGGAATTCAAAATATCACTATAGCGTCGAAAGACCTGTGAGTTACATAAGAAGACTGATGGATGATAGCTGGGTGACTGCTTTAAATAATACAGTCAACGGTGTCAAAGGTTTAACACCAGAGTTCCCGGCATACCCTTCTGGTCATTCTGGCTTTGGCGGTGCTGCCGCAGCAGTACTGATAAATGTATTTGGCTACAATTACCACCTTACTGACAAGTGCCACGAATTCAGAACTGAGTTTATCGGTACACCAAGGTCTTTTGCATCTTTTGCTGATATGGCTTACGAGAATGCTATTTCAAGAATTTACTTAGGTGTCCACTATCGTATGGACTGTGAAGAAGGTCTTAGAATGGGCTACCTTGCCGGAGAAAGAGCTCT
>SLDF01000315.1 GCA_007125435.1 Saprospiraceae bacterium | reverse complement strand
TCATATTAGACGATTTTTTATAATATATAACTATTCTTGGTCAAGCATACCTTTTCTCATGGAGTCGCCTTTAAGGTCAATTCTGTGAGATGAGTGGATTAAGCGGTCCAAAATGGCGTCAGCGATGGTGCTTTCTCCAATAATCTCATGCCATACTGAGACAGGTATTTGTGATGCTATTATTACGGAGCCGGTATTTAGTCTTTCATCAATTATTTCTAAGAGCGTTTCTCTTGTAAAGTTGTCAAAAGCTTGTAAGCCAAAGTCGTCAATGATCAGCAGATCTTTGTTTGTTAGCTTATTGAGCTCTTTAAGGTAAGTCCCGTCCACTTTACACAGCTTTAGTCTACTAAATAGTTTTGAGGCTGTTGAATAATATGTTTTGAGTCCATTTACACAGGCTTGATTGCCCAAAGCTTGGGCTAAGTAGGACTTCCCAACACCGGTGGCGCCCGTAATGATCAAGTTTTCTTTCTTTTCAATAAATGCTAATGAGGCTATTCGCTGGAACATATTCTTGTCCAGATTTCGATAAGGACTGAAGTCTATATCTGCGATAGATGCTTTCTGTCTAAAATTGGCAGCTTGCAAGAGTCTTCCAATTTTCCTGTTTTGTCGATTCTCCCACTCGTGGTCTGTTAGGTATGCTAGATACTCGTCAGCCGTCCAGCTTGGCGTTTTGTTTTGCTGAATGGTCTGAGCGTGCATCTGTGCCATGCCAAAAAGCCTCATTTCTTTGAGTTTCTCTAATGTCTGTTTGTTGTTCATTATAAATGGTTTTACTGGTTATTTGTAATGAGAGGAACCTCTCGTATTTGAATGACTGGGTATATGTGATGTATCACAGTTTAGGTCTTCTATCTCATCCATGATTATATCTTGGTTGTTTTCTAAAATATTCTTGATCACTCTATAACTCTCAGGTGCTTCTGTAGCTAGAGCTCGTCCACAGGCTCGATTTAGTCTATGGGAGGAGTAGGTCTTGTGGAGTTGAATGATTCCCATAGCTCTTTTGTAGTTAGTAGCAGGATATTGCCCGGTAGTAATTAGTCTGTTTATGTAGATTCTGACATATTCACCATGCCTTGCTGCTTCTTTTTCAAAGTATTCAGGACTCCATCCAGCGTAATGCTGATGCTGTTCTGAGAGGTGAGAGGCGTCTGTAAAATAGGATCCTTTAGATCGGATTCTTTGGTGAGTACAAAGCCTCAGGGTTCCATAGTATACCTCTACAACAGAGTTGGTGTAGTGAATCATAGTTGATTTACCAATATATCTTAAAGGTACACTGTAGTAGCTTTTGTCAGGTGAAAAGTATACATAGCCCATCTTTTGAACTTTGGCTCTTTTATAATCCTTTAGCTCAAAGGGAGTCGTAGGGAGAGGTTTTAAAAACTGTCTTTCATTAAGCTGGAATAGTTCTTTTCTACTGCATTGTCTGCGCTGAAGAAGCAAATTGTTGTAGTTGTCTAGATGAGACTTGATACAATCATTGATTTCTCTAATTGAAAAAAAGACTTGATTCCTCATGGGATAATAAATGCGCTGATAGGTCAGATTTACCGCATTTTCGACAAGAGCTTTATCTTGTGGTTTATAACTTCTAGTTGGATTTATAACACAACAATAATGCAACGCAAACTCTTTAAATGCTCTGTTAATCTCAGGCTCATATTTGCTAGACCTACTAACTGCACTTTTTAAATTATCAGATACAATTGCTTTGGGTACACCACCAAAAAAGGCTAATGCGTTAGCTGCACATCTTATGAGATCTTCACGTTTTTGGCTCTGGCAGGCTTCAACGTAAGTATACTGACTGGCAGGAAGAATAGCCACAAAAACTTCAAGTTGACTGAGTTCTCCTGTTTGCTTGTCTACTATAGTTAGCTTTTTTCCTGCAAAGTCAATAAAAAGCTCATTGCCAGGCTCATGTATTAATTTCATTGAACCCTTAGTCTTAGGATATTTTCGGTTATAGTGCTCAACAAATTGCGTATAACTGTAAGGTTTAGAGGTGCCTAAAAGGTATTCATTGTAGTAGTTGAGTAGAGTGAACCCTGGATGATTTTGATCGGCATGCACACGCTCTAAAAACAACATCAACTCATTGTACCTATCGTTTTGTATTGTCGTACGACCCGGGAAAATTTTACT
Source organism: Saprospiraceae bacterium (assembly GCA_007125435.1). Lineage (GTDB taxonomy): Bacteria > Bacteroidota > Bacteroidia > Chitinophagales > Saprospiraceae > SLDF01. The sequence continues at coordinate 824 of SLDF01000315.1, read as the reverse complement.
TAAGCGATCCTCATCAAAACGGAGAAGCTCCTCCGATGAGTAAGTGCTGGAATCAATGGTTTTAATGTAGGAATTGACTGTATTCCTGCTTATACCAAGTGTCTCACTAATTCGTCGATTGCTTAAACCGTCTAAACGCAAGCTAATGATTTGTTTAATATCCATAAGATCAAGATTGTTTGCCATATCGCTTTTTGCATGCGATATAGGGATTTTAAAAAATTGATCTTCTCAAGGACATCTTAAATCGCCTCATAAGAGGCTTTTTATAACTCAAAGTGGCACAAATCGAACCGAAATAGAAGGCGCACTTTTTTTAAGTTAGCTATCAAATGGCACAAATCGAACCGAAATGAAAACAACTTTGAACTATCAAAGAAAACCTCTAAAGTGGCACAAATCGAACCGTTTTGAGGTGGCACAGTTTGACCGAAACGCGTGGCACAAATCGAACCGAAATATCCAAATGGTATAAATCTATATGAGCGGAGTTTGCTTAGGACTTTTGCCTGTTCTTCTCTTTGTCATACTTTTTTTGCTTGTCCAAAAAAAGTATCAAAAAAAGGACACCCTCACAAAGGTGCTTTCGCTTGCTCACGTATGCTCACATTCGTTCGCATAGCTTCAGCTCACTCCGCCCTGCTTCTGAAAATTTGACCTCCTGCCAACACCTATATTTCTCGGTTTTGTTTTACAGATAAGATTTTTGATAAAGAATTAGTCTAAGAGGCCAAATTAAAGCCGCGACGGGCTCCGTTCGCCGCGCACGGGTTGTGAGGGAAAGAAGATGAGGATAAAGGAAAATCCCTGTTCTAATGACTTTG
>SLDF01000329.1 GCA_007125435.1 Saprospiraceae bacterium | reverse complement strand
TTTTTAGAGTCTGAAAACAGCCATCTTTATGATCCCAAGCCTTGCTCTTTTGTGCAATATCTTCGAAAAAAAATACTTACGTAGCTTGGGCTATGCGCGTATTTTTTTTCTTCGATCTCACCCAAAATAGCTGCGACTTAGATCACTCGACGGCTATTTTCAGACTCGTTCCAGGGCTCCCTGAACGGTCGGCCTCTGCTCCACTATCGTTGCGCAGAGTCTGGCTCCTGACGTCGCCACCCTTTCACATCGCTGATGCGGTGCAGGTGTAGTAAATGACATTTTGAAATGCACCCTAGTTTTCGCCAATATACGACTAAAACTCTAAATCATCATCCGTATTCATTCTGGAAGCGCGAGTGATCATGCCGTCGCCATAAGAACCTGTAAAACTGTCATCAGAACCAAACTGATCAAATTGCTGGTCTATTGGGTTTTCAAACTTAGCATATTCACCGACAAACCTTAATTTGACTGTGCCCAGTTCACCATTACGGTGCTTAGCTATGATGATCTCTGCCATGCCTTTCATTGACATGCCATCCTCATCCTGAAAGATCTCATAGTATTCAGGTCTGTAAATGAAAGTCACGATATCGGCATCTTGCTCTATAGCACCGGACTCTCTCAGGTCGGATAGCATTGGTCTCTTATCTCCACCTCTGGTTTCGACACTTCTACTGAGCTGAGATAGAGCTATGACAGGTACGTTGAGCTCTTTAGCGAGGCCTTTGAGTGAGCGGGAGATGGTTGATATTTCTTGTTCTCTGGTACCACTTTTCTTGTTTTCTCCACCTCCGGTCATCAATTGTAGGTAGTCAATGATGATCATTTGGATATCGTGCTGCTGCTTGAGTCGTCGGCATTTTGCTCTGAGTTCAAAGATGTTGATGCCCGGTGTATCATCTATAAAAATGGGCACATCAGCCATTTTTTCTATAGCGGTGTGGAGCTGCGTCCACTCGTGAGGCTCCATCTTGCCATTTCTTAGTTTACTGCTGGAGATCTCTGCTTCGGAAGAGAGCAGACGCTGTACCAATTGGACAGATGCCATCTCCAGTGAAAATACAGCAACCGGCTTTTGAAAATCCATGGCTGCATTCTTTGCCAGAGAAAGCGTAAATGCTGTCTTACCCATACCTGGACGAGCAGCTACGATGACGAGATCTGATGGCTGCCAGCCGGATGTGATGCGATCTAAGTCTTCAAAACCTGTGGGTATACCCGTCAGGCCTGACTCTCTCTGTGCGAGTAGCTCAAGTTGCTTTTGCGCCTTAGTAGCTAATGCACCGACACTTTCAAAGCCCCTATTGAGGTTTTGCTCTGTAATCTCGAAGAGTCCCCGCTCTGCTTCATCCAACATGTCAAAAACATCCATGGAGTCTTCAAATGCATTGTTGATTGTGTGCGTAGAGACCCTGATCAATTCTCTTTGTATGTGTTTTTGGGCAACTATCTTCGCGTGAAACTCGAGATTGGCGGATGAGCCGACTCTATTCGTCAAGCCTGCCAGATAGGCTGTTCCTCCGGCCTTGTCCAGTTCACCGTCTTTTTTGAGCTGTTCATTGACTGTCAACAAGTCAATATTAGTGGATTTTTCAAAGAGCTTAAGCATGGCCCTATATATGACCTGGTGCTTCTCTACATAGAAAGACTCAGGCTTTAAAATATCCAGAACAATGGCAACGGCATCTTTATCGAGCATGATGGCTCCTAACACAGCTTCTTCCAGATCTAGAGCTTGTGGTTGTATCTTGCCATAGGCCATAGGTGATACATCATTGCCCGATCTTATAGTTTTTAATTTGCCTCCTGATAATGGCTTTACTGGATCTTTCGCTTCTCCCATGTAATGGTATATAGTTGATAGGTCTTCAAAAAAAATTCACTGCTTCTTGCCACAAATGTACACGGTTTTATGACTTCATCTTTGTGTCTAAGTCGATGTAATTAACACCAGCTTGTGGATAATCATTCAATTTGTGTGGAGAAATTGTTAATAACACTCCACTTATCCACATATATACATAAATTATGCCATCTGTCTATATATAGAGATTCTATATATATGAATCCTATTTAATGCATTTACACTCAAAGGCCATTGAATGTCTATCTTTGCTTCTCACATTTATAAAATTATAATATTTAACTTAATATTCCCTTAACATTCTCGACGGCGTTTATAAGAAGTACAACGAGGGGCAACGATGTGGAAAAATAGTAAATATATTTTTTTGTCTAATATAAATAATATCTAATATGACTCTACAAGCAATGCATTATCAGCTATTTAGATATTTTTATTTAACATAATTGTATGGATTGGCTACTAAAGGATTCTTATGTAGTTATGTAGTATGTCCTATCCTTTTTAAATTGGCTTGAAGACCCCATTTTCATTTCAAACCCTCACATTGTAGGAATCTCGCACGCTTGTTAAAGCTGTGTTTTTCCACCCATGTTTATTCATTTTTACCAGATGGTCGGATTGCAAAGTCTTTTCATCAAAGCCATTGCTTGGTATGACTTTCAGTCAAATTTGCTACAGTTTCGTATTATGCCATTGCTATTGGAACGTATTGAATACTATTAACAATGTCAATATCACTAACATACTTTTACCTCTCCGGGGTTGCATTTGCTTTTTATCAGAAAGGACATCAGCACTTTTGCCATGGTTCGTTTCTGAATGTTAACAGCAAAGCGTAAACGGCTGACGACCTGTAAACCCGCAACCAGGAATCAAGACAAAAGATAAAAGGAAGAAGAGTCCAAAGTCACTTTTTAAGAGTCTAAAAGTCTGAAGGTCTGAAGGTCTGAAGGTCTGAAGGTCGAAAGTCCCAAAGTCAAAGGTCAAAAGTCCGAAAGTCACTTTAGAAGATAAAAGACAAAAGGAAAAAGATAAAAGCAGGAAGACTGCGAAAGGTCAAAAGTCAATTGGTGGCATAGTGGTGCGTGGTGCTTTGGTTGACACACTTTTTTG
>SLDF01000142.1 GCA_007125435.1 Saprospiraceae bacterium | reverse complement strand
AGAGTCTCCTCCCTCAATTTTAAGTTGTAATTTAACAATCCATTGTATAGGCCGATCCAAATTATGAAAAGATGCCCAAAAAAAGGGGGTATTATTGTGCTATAAAATGAGTAATACCCAATGCTATGATGATAAGGTTTCATCCATAATGTCTAACTAAATAAACATAAAAAAATGAAGACATCTATTTTATTTATAAATATTATGCTTCTGGCAATTTTTACATATGGTCAGGACATTAATATTGACTACGACTCTACCTTGGCGGCACAATTGGGTGCCGATGACTATGGTATGAAATCATATGTTCTTGTTATTTTGAAAACAGGTAATAATGATATACAAGATAAGCCAACTCTTGACAGCTTGTTTGCCGGGCACTTTGAAAATATAAATCGAATGACAGAAGAAGGCAAATTATCCGTAGCAGGACCAATCGCAAATAACGACTACTCATATCGTGGCATTTTTATACTTGATGTATCGACCTTTGAAGAAGCACTTGAACAGTTAGCAGCCGATCCCACTATTAAGCAGAATATTTTTGATGTAGAGTTATTTAAATGGTACGGCTCAGCAGCATTGCCAACCTATTTAGAGACACACAAAAAGATTCAAAAACATAAAATAAAATAAGTAGTAATCTACTAAAATGACACTATAGAAATCGGATACATTTCAAAATGTTGGTTTTTTTCGGGTCATGCATCAGCGATGCGGAGTGGGTCATGAGCGAATGCGAATGAGTCCGCAGGACCGAGCGAATAGCGAGCCTCGTAACGAAGTGGAGGGTGATGCCCAATAACATTATATAGTACAGCATTAAAGACATTTGTTAATAAGCTAAAGCGTCATGAATTTTTTACGTGGTTGGTTTGGGGAGATGAAAGTGAGGTTCTACATATGGTTGTGGCTGCCTAAGACAGTTTACACTAGATTTCACAACATCATTTTGCCTTCTTCTAATGGTACGACTCAGATAGATCACCTCATTGTATCGGTGTATGGTTTGTTTATAGTAGAAACAAAAAATAAGAAAGGGTGGATTTTTGGCTCTGCTCGTCAGCGTGTATGGACTCAAGTTATATTTGGGAAAAAGTATTCATTTCAAAACCCTATAAACCAAACTTACAGGCAAAGAAAGGTGCTCTCAGAGTATTTGGAAGTAAATGAAACTAAGATATACACGGTAGTTTTCTTTGTTGGTGATTGTCGGTTTAAGACTGATTTGCCTGTAAATGTCATAAGATCTGGCATAAGCAGATATATTAAACGATTTGACAGGGAAGTATTCACTACAAATGAAGTTAGCCAGATTGTTAACACCTTAGAAGCTCAGATCGCTAAAAAGGAATTTTCATTACGAGATCACAGAAGGTCACTTCGCCGACGCCATTCATCGAAAACGATCTGTCCCAGATGTGGTTCAGACCTCACCATAAGAACCGTCAAGAAGGGTAGGAGGGCAGGTAGGCAATTTTATGGTTGTACTAGCTTCCCTAAGTGCCGATATTCTAGAAGCTAAGTTTATGATGGTTGTCGGTTGGCAGAGTATCAATAATTATATTCTGCCATTTCAATTATATGTTAATTTGATACAGTGGCATGAGTACGTTTTTGAAGCACGGGCACTTTTGCATGAAGTATATGTCCTTTAATGAATTACACAACTCACAAATAAAATTGGCTTTCGCAACTCACCATTTGAATTGGCGATATGAAAAGGAGGCAGACACCAGTCCACCATAGAGCAAAGAGGCCTATGCGTCTTAGGGAGATTCAATGATATAAAGAGCATGAATGTGTAGGGTTATTTGCTACAGTCTTATAACATAAACTTACGTACCTCCCTGGTTGATAAACTTCGTGTTTAATGCCTATCCGTCTGAAGGATAGATCTAAAGAAAGTCTTAAGAAACCCATTCTATTCTTCAACCTTTTGTTGATGAGAGCCATTAGTGAGGAAATGACACTTACGCGAATAATAGTATGCTTTTGCTTAGTTTTGACCTCGGTTACTTTTGTAAGTGGTCAGTGCGGCTGTGAAGATTGCCCGGCTCAACTTAATCCGGGTATAGGAGGTGGTGTTCAATCTTTAATTGAAATTTCAGGGGCTAATAATCCGACTATAGGTGTTAATGGTCAAGGTCTGCGATCGGTAAGATTGAACTTAATACATGCTTCTCTAGAGGAGATTGATGTTATACTTAGCAAACAGGGAGGTATTTTCTTTAGCCGTTTGATAGAACAAAATGGAAATTCAAATTCTGACACGGTCACCCTTGAAGTCTGTTTCATCAATTGTAATGAAGCGGCAAATCCTGATGAGGGTTTTCCCGAAACATTTGATAGCGGAGCCGGATACAGTAATGATTCTACCTACACAGGGTCATATTATCCATCACAATCCAATGGATGCTATGATGATGCATTTAATGGCGTGGCTGTAAATGGTACCTGGCAGTTATCTATTAGTGGTAGCCCCAGTTTTGGGGGCACATTGGTTGACTGGGAGCTTGACTTTTATGACAATAGTGGTACGTCATGTGTTTCCTTTTGTGTAGAGCCTTCAAATGATTGCGATGCCAGTTCCGGCAATATCGATCCATCACTGGTGTCAGCTTGCGAAGGTTCACCAGATCTGGACCTTGTGATACCTGTTGATTTTCTTGGGGACGAGCCTAGCCCTTTGGAGTATGACTATTATTTTGTGATTGCAGATCAAGACGGCGTCATCATTGAGCTACAAGAAGATCCTAACCTTACCACTTTTAATCCGGGAACATACAGTATATGTGGATTGTCAGTTCTGATAGAAGACTTTCCTCTCATTCCATTGCCTGATGGCAGCTTTTCTTTAGGTAATCTTGGAGACGATATTGATGACCAATTGTATTGCGCCGACCTCTCAAGTGATTGTTGGACGGTGACCGTTGTAGAAGAGGATCTATTACCACAAATAATTGGTCCTGATAGTGTATGCGTAAATGAATTGGCGATTTTCACGTTGGAAGGACTTCCAGTGGAGGACTGGACAGATGGAGAAGTAGAAGGACCGTTTTTAAGTCTGGAGTTTAACCTGCCTGATATTGAGGTGGCCTGGGGACCGGGTGGAGATACCAGAGAAATATGCTATTCGTATTCTAATGGATGTATAGAGGGAACAGTCTGTAAGGAGGTCGTCATCATTCAACCTCCTGCATTTACTACAACAGGGCCTATTGAAGTCTGCGAGGGCGTGACCTATAATTATGAGATAGAACCGGCTGCCCCTCCCGGCACGTCATGGGAAGTGAGCTTAACAGGTGGTACCCTTATTAGTGTGAGTGAGGATGGCTTCACAGCTGAGTGGTTTGAAAATGGTGGCAGTAACTTTGGAGTAGTTTTATTATCCGGTGGATTTTGTGGGGACTCACCTCCTAATACCATATCTGTAAATCTTTTGTCTGTTAATGTTCCTGACATCAGTGTGCCCGGTGAATTGTGCTTAAATGATCAAAGCAGTGCTTTTGTCCTTTTTGACCCATTGGTAGATGAGTATATATGGTCAGGTACTGGTATCACTGTTTTATCAGGTCAAGGCACTAATGGCCCCCTAGAGTTTACAGTTGACGAATTGGGTTTTGTGGAGATCTGCCTGGACATCAACACATCCTGTGGGCCGGTAAATACCATCTGTGAGATCATAAACGTCACTGCGCCTCCTGAACCAACTATCTTGCCAGTAGACCCACAATGTGACTTTGAATTTTCATTAACAGCAGACACAGATGTCGGGTCAACAGGCCAATGGTCGGCCATCGCAGGTCCTCCCGGTGCAAACATCATTAATCCTTTAAACAACACAACGTTAGTTAGTGTCTCTCAGTCTGGCGTATATACCTTTCAATTTACAGAAAATAGTGGTGGCTGTGAAGGCAGCGCATTGATCGAAGTGGAGATATTGGCTTCCCCCAATGTAGAACAAGGTGACTTTTTCTGCACTGATGGCAACTACGAAGTGGAGATTATCATTTCCGGTGGACTCGAACCCTATTTAGTCGACGGGGTAAATATTACCGGTAATGTGTTTCTGTCAGGTCCAATTAACGGTGGCGACCCATATAGCTTCGTCATTACAGATGCAAATGGCTGCGAAACCACTATAGAGGGATTGATTGAATGTCCATGTCTAACAGATGCCGGGACCATGTCAACTGCATTGATAGAGGCTTGTATTTCAACTGGCGAATCCGCAATAGCCATACACAATAATGATGCTACTATTGGGAGTAATGATATAGGGCAATACATATTACATACTAATTCAGGTCCGGCACTAGGATTTGTGATAGAGGTGAATGATACTGGTGTATTTAATTTTCAGCCGCCTATGGAGGCGGGTGAGGTTTACTACGTATCTTATGTTGTGGGTCAAGAGGTTGACGGTGCAGTGAATATTGAAGATGATTGTCTTGCTGTCGCTGTGGGCCAACCTGTTATTTTTTATGATGACCCTATTGTGTCTATTAACTCACCGGATCTATTTTGTCAGGATGATGATGTATTTTTAGAAGTTACCATATTGTCTGGTGTTACAGGTATTTCATGGACTCAAATATCAGGTCCTGCGCCAGCAGTAATATCCAATCCAACAAGTGTCTTTACGGAGGTGGATATTGATGCACCTGGTGCTTATGGCTTTGAGGTTGTCGTGTCTAATGAGGCCTGCACTGTGACTGAAAGTATAGATATTGATGTTTTAGAATCGGGCGAGATTGTGGATGTTGAAACGGACTGCCAAGGTGCGTCAGCGTATATTTTGACATTTCAGATAGAAGACGACATTGATGTAGATGATATTGATCTGCCTGGCAGTCTATTGGATGGCGTCTTTACATCAGAGCTATTGGATGCCGACATCGTATACGATATCACAGTCACCTTTTCGAATGGATGCAGCACTGAATTTTCAGTTGGTCCTATAGATTGCGAGTGTGAGAATGATAGTGGTACTATGGGAAGTGAAGAACTATCTGCCTGTATATCCGATGGCGGTACTGTGCAGGCTACATTCAATAATGATGCTACACTTCAGTCCGGAGATGTTGGATTTTACTATTTACACGATGCGCCGGGGCAATTTTTAGGTCAGGTATTTGACTTCAATGGGACAGGGGAGTTTGGCTTTCAACCTGATATGGTGGCTGGAGTTACATATTACATTTCTTATGTCATCGGTCAAGAATCAGGAGATGGTATTGATCTGGACGACTCCTGTTTGAAGGTTGCTGAAGGTCAGCCCGTAGTGTTTTACGATGATCCTACTGTGGTATTGGATATAAGTAGTGAAATTTGCGGGTTAAGTAACACTTTGATTGCTGATGAACTGGGAGATGATGAGACTATCATTTGGCAAAGTGTTGTAGGCCCAGACGATGTCAACATTTCTAATCCTAATGCAGACAGCACCTCGGTGACGGTATCAGCCTTTGGTAGTTATGAGCTGAGTTATACCGTGAGCAATCAAGCTTGTTCAATAAGTGACAGCTTTATCATTGCATTTAATGAGCTTCCGGTTGCAGGTGATTTAGATGTAGTGTGTGAAGATGGTGATTTTTTCACCGTCCAATTTGAAATAATCGGCGGTCAAGCGCCTTTTTCAGTAAATGGGGAGGAATTATCAGGGACAACTTTTCTGTCCGACCCCATTCCTTCAGGGGATACCCTGGTGCTATCCATCACTGATGCTAATGGGTGTACGAGTGACTCTATAGAAGTGACAACGGATTGTGAATGCGCCAATAATGTCGGTCCTGTAAATCCATCATCATTTGCGCTCTGTATCCCTGATAACATAGAAATAGCTTCAATAGATATTGAGAACCTTGAGGTAGAAGAGGACTATGTTGTTTTCTATGTTTTGCATAATGGCACACCGGCGGCGATTGGCGATATCTTGGATGTGTCCAATGGTGAGCCTTTGAGATGGCGTGATGATTATGCAGCCGGAGAAGCGTATTTTCTCACAGTAGTCATAAGTACACTTGAGGATGGTGGCATTAACTTTGAGGACCCTTGCATTACCTTTTCAGCGGGTATTCCTGTGATTTGGAGTGATGGACCTACAGTCAGTATAGAAGGTTCTTCTTCTATATGTGCAGGTGATGAGGCTCAGTTAAACATCGTAAGCACAGGAGAATATCCCTACGACATCCGATTGATTAGTGATGGTGGCGATGTGTTGGAAGTTGTACTAGAAGGCGAGTCACAGAATGTAGTATTTCCAGGTACAGAGACCAATACCGTCTGGTCCGTTGATCAGATTGAAAGCGACTGCCCCGCAGAGGTGAGCGGAAGTTTTGAAATAGTGGTTACTGATATCCAGACGATAACTCTTCTTACACCGAATGAAATTTGTAATAACAGTGAATTTGGCTCTGTCCTGAATTTGAATACATTACTGGTCGACCAAGATCTGGAAGGGGAGTGGTTTTTCAATGGAGCGCAGACAAGTAGTGATATTATCGACTTTGACGGTTTGGAGGAAGGTGTTTACCAAATTACTTTTAGCACTGTGGGATTTGCTAGTCCTTGTCCGGGTGAGACTGCTTCTGTAGATATCATTGTAGAGGATTGTCAATGTCCACAATTGAACTTTCCGGACTCCATCGGTTTTTGCAGTACTGAGGGCATAATTCTTCTGGATGAGAACCTTGAATTAACCGTCGAAGGTGAATGGCGCATTAATGAGCTGTCCGGTAATGGAGAGCTACCATCGATTTCTGATGACCAGATAGATGTGTCAGCTGCAGATGGTGTTTATGAGTTGGTGTATGAGCTGGATTCTATCTTTCCTGATGAGTGTCCATCTACTTTCGCAGTCATTTTATCTGTTGAAAGTCCTGCTGATGCAGGAGTGTCCAGCTTCGGTAATATTGTTTGTCCGATAGGAGAGGATATCATTGTACTAGATGCGTTATTATCAGGTGCAGATGGTGGCGGACTTTGGATAGATGAGAGCGGAGCAGAAATCATGAATACTATACCGGTGAATGCACTGACACCGGGTGCCAACCTTTTTACCTATCGCATAGCCGGCGTTCTGTGTCCACTTTCAGAGTCGACAGTTGAATTGATCCTTAGAGACAGCATAGCATTTACAACTGAAGTAAGTCAGGCATTTTGCCCTGATGAGACGTCAGGTGTTTTAATAGAATTCCTTAATGTCGAGGGGGAAGCCGAAGTGCTTATCAACGGCGTTGCTCAGGATAATGGCCCTTTCTTTACTCTAGAGCCTGGCACAAATACCATTCAAATACGGGACTCATTGGGATGTATCTCGGAAGTCAGATCAGTCGAAATCGAATTGCCCGAGCCTCTGACGCTCGACCTGGGAGGAGACCTCACCGTTGATTTTGGCAGGCAAGTTACGCTTAGCTTTGTTACAAATTTGACAGAAGAGGAGATTGTATCCATCAATTGGCTAAATTCTGGAGAAGTGATCGCTACACAAAACAATACCATTGAGATTACCGTAGAAGACAACAAAACCATAGAAGTCATCCTTATTTCCAATGAAGGGTGTGTGGTTAGCGATGAGATTAATCTCAGAGTGGTAGGCGAAGTACCGGTGTACATACCCAATGCCTTTCATCCAAATAGCGAGCTTGCCGCTAATCGTCGCTTTGGTCCTTTGAGTGCTGATGCCATTATCAGTGTTGAAAGCTTTGAAGTATTCGATAGATGGGGCAACAAGGTATGGTCTGTCAGAGACGTTGAACAACTTACTGAAGAAGACTTTTGGGACGGGACCTTTAAAGGCAGAGATGCTGAAATTGGCGTCTACATCTATCAATTGGCCTATACCAATAGACAGAATGAGTCTATCATTGCTGCGGGTGAGGTTATGCTTTTAAGGTAAAAACAATATTAAAACCACTTACACTTCCTTAAAATTCTTCTGGGCTCTGTTATTACGCTGTATTGCATCAGCGATGTGCAGTGGTGGCGTAGCGTATGCGAAGCCAGACTCGATGGAGCCTCAGCGGAATCGAGGCCGAACGAATAGTGAGCCACGTAACGTAGCGACCCGTAACGAAGTGAAGGGTGATGCCCAAAGAAAAATGATTAAACCAATTACATAGAGCTACCGTATTCATCGCAAACTTAGAATTTTCATGGTGGCTGAGTCTGCTTGAATTATCATCGTGTTGTATATTGGCAAAAAAATAGAGCTTATGAATAAATATATCCTGCTGGCATTAGTGGCTGTGAGTCAGATTTGTAGTGTGCCCGTGTGGTCGCAAGACGATAAGAAAACTATGGGGCATGAAGAGTTGGTGTCCTGGAAAAAGATCAATCAAAAGGCCATCAGTCCGGATGGAAAGTGGGTAGCCTGGGAGGTCGGCGCTGAGGAAGGAGACGGCTATCTGGAATTGCATGCGCCTGCTACAGATGAAACCCATCGGTATGAGCGTGCAAGTCGAGTGCGCTTTACCCGTGATAATGATTTTGCTGTATTCATAGTAGAGCCGCATCAGGATAGTATACGCGATCTGAAAAGGAAAAAGACGAAGAAGGAAGATCTGCCTCATGATACCCTATATGTGGTGCGATTGCGTGATATGGACATTACACGTGTTCCGGAGGTGGCGTCATTTGAGGTGCCCGGCGTTGATTGTGGCTGGTTTTACTATCAAATGGCAGAGCGGCAACTGCCTCGAGATACGACTGAGACCCCAGCTGAAGAGGAAGTGGCAGAAGAAGAGGAGAAAGTGAAGCCGCGCAAAGAGAGTAAGGACAATGGCACTGAGCTCCGGATCCACTTCCCGGCAGATGGCCGGACCATCAGCCTGCCCTTTGTGACGAATGCCGCATTGGCGGAGGAAGCGCCCGTGCTTTGGCTGTACAGCACCGGTGACGGTGACGCACAGACGGCGGGCTATTATAGCTTTGCGGGAGATAGCATGCGTATGGAATATCCGTGGTCTTATGCTTGCCGGCATATCCACATCCGTAAAGATGGTGGACGCGCACTAGCCATAGCGCGGACAGATAGCAGCAAAAGCAATCACCCCACCGTCCGTCTCATAGAAGGTCAGCCCGGTACCGATGCATGGCAAATGTTGTCTGACAGCCTTCTGGATACGCCCTCCGGACTGAGAATCAATCCACATGAATCGCCTGTATATCATGAAGCTCTGGACGGGTACTTCTTGAGTGTATTTGACCCACCGCAGGAGCGAGACACCATGCTACTGGATGAGGAAGTTGCCCAGGTAGAAGTTTGGCATTGGCAAGATGCCAGGCTGCATACCCAGCAGAAAGTACAAAAAGACAAAAGGGATAAAAAAGGCCATTATCTATATCGGAGTATTGACGGTCAGATATCGACCATGCTCACCAATGAGGATTACCCTGATCTAACGCACTCTCGTGAAAGGTCGGCTGACTGGGTATTGATCTCGAATGAGGAGCCCTTTTACAAGGCGGTGTCATGGGATGGCTTTCCGCCTGCCAGACATGTAGCCTTGAAGCATATCATTACAGGTCAGTTGCAATCCGTAGCGGACGCCCTCGTTGCTCAGCCTTCATTTTCGCCCGGTGGTGATTATCTGTTTTACTACATGCGTGCGGATAGCAGCTGGTACACCTATCACATAGACAGACAGACCACGCATCGGCATAGATCAGACGACTTCATACCGTACAATGAAAAGTTTGACATGCCGGACCATCCATATCCTTATGGCTATGTGGGCTGGTCAGATGGCGATAAAGACTTCTATGTGTATGATAAAAACGATATTTGGAGGCTCGACCCTTCCGGTCAGCAGAAGCCTACACGCCTGACAAAAGGCAGAGAGGACAATCGCGTCTTTCGCTATGTAAAGACCGATAGGAGGGAGCAGCACCTTCCCGACAAGGATTGGCTCTTGCACATTTTTGACGAGGAGAGCAAGGGGAGTGGCTGGGCAAGTTGGACGCCCGGATCTGCGCCTTCGACGCTGGTATACAGCGATGATCATTACTTTGCTACCAATATACTCAAAGCCGACTCTGCCGAAGCCTTTATTTTTACCCGTGAGAATTTTATCGAATTCCCGGATTTACGGTACTCCGATAATCTGTTTCGCACACAAAAGCCATTGACCCGCATCAATCCCCAGCAATCAGATTATAAGTGGGGCACAGTCAGGCAGCACAAATGGACATCAGCAGATGGCATACCACTGGATGGACTGCTGTATTTACCGGATAATTTTGATCCCGACAGGCCATATCCCATGATCGTCAACTTCTACGAAAAGAGTTCGGACGGACTACACCGCTATCGCCAGCCATCACCGGGTCGATCGACGATTTGCTATCCCTTCTACACCAGTCGCGACTATGTGCTCTTCATTCCCGATATCGTATACAGAGACGGATATCCCGGCGAGAGTTGTTTCAATTCTGTAATACCCGGCGTCCATTCCCTCATAGACCAGGGCTTTATCGACAAAGACAGGATAGGGCTACAGGGCCATAGCTGGGGAGGCTATCAGATCGCCTACCTCTTGACACGCACAGGGCTATTTCGCTGTGCAGAGAGCGGCGCACCGGTGGTCAATATGAGTTCTGCCTATGGCGGCATACGCTGGGAGACAGGCCTCAGCCGCATGTTTCAGTACGAAAGGACACAGTCAAGAATAGGCGGCACACTCTGGGCGTATCCCATGCGATACATCGAGAACAGCCCCCTCTTCACCATGGACAAAGTCACCACACCAGTCCTCATCATGCACAATGACAAAGACGGACACGTCCCCTGGTATCAAGGCATCGAGTACTTCGTCGCCCTCCGCCGCCTCGGCAAGCCCGCCTGGCTGCTCAACTACAACGACGAGCCCCACTGGCCATTAAGACTAGAGAATCGCAAAGACTTCAATATCCGCATGCAGCAATTCTTCGACCACTATTTACAAGACGCACCGATGCCACTATGGATGCAGCGCGGCGTACCTGCCACCGAAAAAGGCATCCTTCAAGGGCTAGAGTATAGTGAGGAGTAGAGGTTGATTGTATGTTGTTGGGCGTGCCCCCTTGCTATCGCGCGGGGTCGGGCTATCCGCTTGTATTCCTGACTGTCTCATGGGCAGTCAAAATGCATCTGGTGGCTTCCATTCGGTCGCCCCCACCTGCATGTTCCTGCTATCCATTCGTCAGTCACTCATATCGCTGCTATCCCTCACGCAGAATATAGTATTTAGCTGCAAGTTTCAAGCTACAAGCTGCGAGTTAGCTGTATTATGTTTATGCCTTCGTT
>SLDF01000231.1 GCA_007125435.1 Saprospiraceae bacterium | reverse complement strand
GTGAAACTTGCCAAAAATATGTTCTGCCCTCGTCTAATTCTCCATTGAAGACAAATGAAGTATCAGTAACCACTTCGTCTATTAACCGAATAGCAAAACTTGAAAATCTGGAAAGCTGCACTCTGTAAGAATGTGCATTTTCAGAAGCTCTCCAGGATAATCTGACGTTCTCGAAATGGGCTTCACCATTATCAACCGGGAAGATTTCTGTAATAGGCTCTAAAGTAGGATCAGGAATATTTGAAGAAGTGACCAACATGCTATTCTTCACACTAAGGATATGGCTTCTCATGATGTCTTTTTGCTCCTCTGAAAAGGTAGAGTTGCAGACATCGCTAGCATAGCTCATATAGTTGTCACCCTCTGATTGAAACTCTACGCCTCTGGGGTCGATCTGAATGATACTTGACAAACCGTCGGAATTACATGGCCATCTAAAACCAAGAAAATCTGACTCTGTATCGCATATGCGGTCGCCGGCTATCGAGCAATTGGTGCGGTCTACGCGTTCGACAGGTATCCCGGACACAAAGGCCGGAGCTTGATTACCTTCTTCGTATGTAGTGCTCTCCCATCCATTGAAAGTATGCAACATATCTAAAGCATGACCCATTTCGTGAGTAAGTGTGCTACTGTTGCGTCCTCTGATGGCCGATTTGGCTACCCATATCCTGTTGCTGCCCAACTGGGCATAGCCCAAAGCACCAGCTGCAGCATTAGCAATCCAAATGTTTATCCTGTTGGATACTCCTGTCGATTGTGCCATTTGAAAACCGACAGACTGTGTCTCATGATTGTACCAGTTGGTATTATTGTGGTACCGAATGTCGTCAATTATAAATTGTACATTGAGATCTGCAAAGCTTTCATTGAGAACGCAAAGTGTAACCATCAAGTCATTTAATTCATAATATCCATCCCCATTGCTATCACCAATGATGTGAATGACTAATGGCAACGTAAGCAAGTCATTGTTTGACCTTAAACTAATGTATTGGTTTTTATTTGCCTGATATTCTTTTCTCCATTCGCTTATATCTTGAGCTGGAAAACCGCAGACGAGCACCTTATCTCTAGGTTGGGCATAAAGTGATGATACGGACAACCCTACCATGATAGTAATGACAGGTAATAAGTATTTAAAGAATGAATTCATTGACGTGGTTAATTTGTAACATTGAAGTCTTGCAAAAATAGTAAAAAAGAAGTTTTCTATCACCAATATTACATTTTATAACATTCGATTTAACAAAATAATTCTAATTTTGTATTCATTATGTTGACGATCGGCTGATGCATGACCTTGGGAATACTGTCGCGATTATAAGATTTAAAGTCACCGTTTGATTCATCATTCATTTAGATTAACAAAGGCAACAAACTATCGTTCAATTGTTGTGATTGGCGCAGTGAATCACCTTATAATTAGCCATAAACACAGGCAAAAAACTGTTAAAGGCTTTTGTACGATAGTCATATTTTAAGCGTTAGTGCTAGATTAACTCATGTCGCTTATGAAAATCTATTACATTGTGTCTGTCATCTTGGACAATATAATAGAGCTTCGGCGTGAGGGTTTTAATGGCGATATAGATATAATAAGTGATTTCACGATTGAGACAGTAAATGAGTAAATTTAAGCGAAGCGCCATGTTTTGGAGTCATTTGCAGTTTTAATAGATTAGTCTATTTTGAAGTCTGGATTATAATTTAAAACCAACAAAAGTTTGACGCATTTTCAAGAGTCATTTAACATACAGAGACAACAAACATTAATTCATAAAACCAATTAAATAGTAAATTAGAATGAAAGTAACAGTAGTAGGTGCCGGAAATGTAGGTGCTACAGTAGCTAATGTCTTAGCTCACGAAGATATTGTAAAGCAAGTTGTATTGATCGATATCAAAGGCGATATGGCCGCAGGAAAAGCATTAGATTCCTGGCAGCAAGCTCCTATAGATTATTATTCCACCAGCCTTGTTGGTACAGATGATTATAAATTGACAGAGGGTAGTGACATCGTTGTTATCACAGCAGGTCTTCCACGTAAGCCGGGTATGAGCAGAGATGACTTGATCGCTACCAATGCCAAGATAGTCAACTCCGTCACTTCGTCTATTCTTGAGTATTCGGATGATCCCATTATTATAGTGGTGTCTAATCCATTGGACGTGATGACTTATGCAGCCCATAAAGCATCAGGCCTTTCTGACGACAAAGTGATGGGTATGGCAGGTATACTTGATACAGCAAGATACAGAGCATTTTTAGCAACTGAGCTGGACGTTTCACCTAAAGACATTCAGGCCGTACTCATGGGCGGTCATGGCGACACCATGGTACCATTACCGCGCTATACCACTGTGGCTGGTATTCCGGTTACTGAGATGATAGACCCCGCTAAGCTGGATGAGATCGTAGAGCGCACTAAGTTTGGCGGGGGAGAGCTTGTCAAGCTTATGGGTACATCTGCATGGTATGCACCGGGCGCCGCAGCGGCACAGATGGTCAGTTCTATAGTTAAGGATGAAAATAGAATTTTCCCATGCTGTGTCAAGCTCAATGGAGAATATGGCATGAAGGACATCTTTCTTGGCGTACCCGTCAAGCTAAATAAAAACGGCATCGGCGAAGTCATAGAGCTCAAGCTCAATAATGATGAGATGGACCTATTAAAAGCCTCTGCAGACCACGTCAAGCAAGTGATGGACGTTTTCGACAATATGTCACTCTAGAGGTTTAAAGTCAGATTTTTATCAAGATTAATAAGGCAGCATGTTATGATTTGACATGCTGCTTTTTCATTTTCTGGTTTAGTGTTCGAATGGGTAGTTTTGGGCGTGTCCCCTTACTGTCGTGCGGGGTCGGGCTATCCGCTTGTATTCACAGATCTGCCATAGAGTGTCGCTGCTGTTTTGAGTGGCTTCCGTTCGGTCGCCCCTCCCTCCAGCGCTCCACTACATATGCCATACCTGCTCATATCACTTCTATCCCTCACGCGAGAGTTAGCTTC
>SLDF01000275.1 GCA_007125435.1 Saprospiraceae bacterium | reverse complement strand
GCCCTCGGCTCAGCATCGACTAAACCTCGATTTAAATCCAATACTAAGAATGCTCTGTAAATCTTACAATAAAATTAAAGCGACTCTGGCTCGGCGACTGGAAGAAGCCGAACATCATCTGCAGCGACACTCCATAGATATGTAGTGAATACAAACGTATAGCCCGACCCGAAGGGGCACGCCCAAAGCCAAAAACACGTTTTAATTAATATCGCTTTGATGCTACATGTGGTGGTCATCTAAATATTGCAATTAATGTTTGAAATTTCATTTAATGGTATTATCTTTGCAGTCCTTTTGAAATAACGATTGATGAATCCGTTAAAATCATATACTATACCGATCATGGGGCTCGAAAGCGGGCAACATGAATTTAGATTTGAGATTGGGAGTGAATTTCTTAGTATATTTGACAACTCGCTGATTGATAGTGGTTTATTCACTGTAGAAGTTTCACTAGACAAGAAAGTGAATATTCTGACCTTGCATTTTGACATTAAGGGGTATATGGATACGCCCTGTGACAGGTGCCTGGAGTCGATAAAGCTGCCAATCGAGAATGCATTTGATATCCACCTAAAATATTCTGATGAATATAAAGAAGAGGAGGATATCATTTACATTACGAAGAATACAAATGAAATCAATGTCGGCAATCAGATTTATGAAATGATCTCACTGTCTGTTCCGATAGCAAAAGTATATGATTGTGATGAAGATGAATCAGCACCTTGTAATGACGACGTGCTGGAACACCTGAACAGGGGATCATCAAATGAAGATGAAGACAATGAGGACACCTCTATATGGGACGTCCTAAAAGATTTAAAATAATTATAAAACGAATTAAAATAACAGAGCAATGGCACATCCTAAGTCCAGAATCTCAAAACAGCGTAAGCGTAAGCGTCGCACTCACTACAAGGCTGTAGCACCTAATGTTGCAACATGTAAGACTACAGGTGAGGCGCATTTGTTTCACAGAGCCTATGAGGTAGATGGTGATCTATACTACAAAGGCAGAATACTCGTAAAAGGAGAAGTAGAAGAAGATCTATAGGTAGATTTTTTCAAAGACATACATTAAAAAGCTCCCATAGTAACATGAGGGGCTTTTTGTGTTAGAATGTGCAGTCTATCACCATCTTTTTGATCAACTCGTGGTACTTTCTATAATAAACTTATTGTAAATGAAATCCATACTAACAACAGGGAAAGCCCCAGCACCTATAGGGCCATACAACCAAGCTGTATCTTTTGGCAACATTTTATTCGTCAGTGGCCAGATCGCCATGAATCCAGATACAGGAGAATTGGAAGTCGACAATATTGAAGATGAAACGCATAGGGTTCTCAAAAATATCGGAGCTATACTGAATGAAGCGGGTCTGGATTATGAGCACGTCTTAAAAGCATCTGTTTTTGTAAAGGATATGCATGCATTTGGTCGGATCAATGCTGTCTATGCCCAATACTTCAAGGAAGATACTGCTCCTGCAAGAGAATTGGTAGAAGTATCAAATCTACCCAAATTTGTAAACGTAGAAATATCTGTGATAGCCGGAATATAAAGTCCATGGAAGCAAGAAAAAACATACTATCAGCAATACAGCCTACAGGTGACATTCATCTTGGCAATTACTTTGGCGCCGTAAAGAATTGGGTGCAGTTACAGGCTGATTATAACTGTGCATTTGGTGTCGTAAATTACCACTCCATGACAGTGCCTTACAAATCAGCCCAGCTCCAAGAACGGACATGGAGGATGGCCTTTCTACTGATGGCATGTGGGATAGAAGCTGAAAGTATATTTTTGCAGTCCCTCATTCCCGAGCACACAGAACTGTCTTGGATATTAGCATGCAATTGCTCATATGGCGAGCTCCAGAGGATGACTCAATTTAAGGATAAGACGGATCAACTTAAAGAAACAGACAAGGAAGCTTTTATCTCTGCCGGGCTTTACCTATACCCTGTTTTGCAAGCAGCAGATATCTTGATGTATCATGCAGATTATGTACCGGTCGGTAAGGATCAGGAACAACATCTGGAGCTGTCACGTAACATTGCACAGCGATTTAATCATTTATTTGGAAAACCTTATTTTAAGCACCCTGAACCGTTATTTACGGAACTACCGAAGGTATTGTCGACAGCAGACCCCAGTAGGAAAATGAGCAAAAGCCTGGGCGAAAAGCATTATATCAGCTTATTGGCAGAGGATGCAAGGGTACAAAAACAGATCAGATCCGCCGTGACGGATACCGGTGAAAGCGCATCAAATGAAATGAGTGCCGGTGTAAAAAACTTGTTTGAGCTATTGAAAGCTTGTGGAAACATGGATGCGCATGAAGAGTTGCTGGCAGATTATCAAAAGGGTGAACTGAAATATGTGGCTTTGAAAGATGCGGTGTCGACTGCCATCATTAATGAGATCACGCCGATCAGAGAGCGATTTAACGAGATCAATAGTCAGAAGAAGATATACAAACAAATGCTACAAGAGAGTTCTGCAACCATACGCAAAAGAGCACAGCAAACGCTCTACGAAGTGAAGGAGATTTGTGGTCTGCCTAAACTCAAGTTGAAATAGCAATAAGCTTGTTGATAAATATGAAAAAGTAAATTCATGAAGATATTTTGTATTGGACGTAATTATGCAGCCCACGCTAAGGAACTCAACAATCCGATTCCTGATGAACCGGTAATATTCATGAAGCCACCAACAGCTTTATTAAAAGATAATCAGGCTTTTTATATACCGGAGTTTACACAGGATGTCCATTATGAATTAGAAATAGTATTGCGCGTAAGTAAAAAAGGCAAGGCCATAGAGCCCCAGTATGCTTCGAGGTATTATGATATGGTCTCATTGGGCATCGACTTTACGGCCAGAGACATACAGCAAAAATGCAAAGACAAGGGGCTTCCCTGGGAGAAGGCCAAAGCATTTGACCATTCGGCTGTCATAGGTACATTTCAACAGCTAACAGAGGAGATGAGGGAAAATGGGATCACATTTGAACTTCACAAAAATGGACAAATCAAACAAAAAGGCGATACAAAGCTGATGTTATTTAACTTTGATGATATCATCCATCATGTATCTAAGTACTTCACGCTTCAAGAAGGTGATCTCATTTATACCGGTACTCCTGCAGGCGTAGGCCCAATAGAAATGGGCGATCAATTAAAAGGCTATATGAATGGGAATAAATTGCTTGATTTTAAAATAAAATAATTAGATACAGTCGTAAAGTAGACTGAATCAACATAAAAAAGTGCAGTAGTTTAAAAAAAGTAATCAACCATTGAGTACATGGGTATTAAATCATCTATAATTCGGCCCTACGGCAAACGTGTCATCCAAAGCATAAAAGCTTGGTCAGAAAATGCCTTAGACAAGCAAGCCAACCTGGCTAAGCTTTTGGTGGATAGAGCTATCTTGACGACATACGGCAGGAAGCATCAGTTTCAAAGTGTATTGATGCACAAGGATTATAGAAAGCAGATTCCTGTGATGCATGAACACGATTTATCACCACATATTGAAGCCTATCTGCAAGGCGGTCAAAGTATTTTATGGCCAGGAACGCCCAAGTACCTCATGATTGATAAACCAAATGGAAAAATCGTCCGCGCTATATCCAGAGAGGCATCAATGGAATATTATGAAGCTAACAAAAAAGTCTTGCTCTATCACGGCATGAAAAAGGTTAATACGCGAGTGCTAGACCAAAAGTTTCTAAAGTTGACGGGTACAATATGGAGCGACAGAAAAGCCAACCATACAGTCTCAACTCTTCATAGCATCATAAATGAAAACTTGCCATCATGGCTAAGACCTTTTCAGCTGCCAAGTAAGGCGACAAACAGGATTTTAGACGCATCTGTGAAATTATCAGCTACTGTGGACGAAGTCTATGGACAAAGGATAGGCACTATATCAGCTAGTGCAGATAAACTTATGGAATTTAAGCAGCTTCTGGATGACAGGCATGGTCGTAGGAGGCTTTCAGAACATCTGACAGATTTAAAAATAATACTACTAAATATCCAAAGTAAGGATTTACCACAAGCTAGTGATTTTATAAGATCAATAGATAATGATAATATCCAAGTTGCAAAAGTCTTATCATCTCAAGATGGGGTAATGGGCTTTCAAGATAAATTGGACAGGGATGATATGTTGTTATTTTTGGACAATGGGATATTCTATGAATTCATGAATGATACCATTCCTGACAATGAAAGGCTATGGTTGAAGCAAGTCGAAATAGGTGAGCCGTACGAAATCTTAATCAGCAATAACAGCGGTTTATGGTCGTTTAAGACAGGCATATGGATAGAGTTTACACAAAAAAAACCATATCGCATCAAATTGCTGGAAGCTTAAATAGGCCTAAATAACAGGAAATCAGGTATTTTCGGTCAATAATTATTAGTTTAAGTGAATAATAAACTTAATTTTGCGCTTCTGAATGAAAAGATATACGTTTTACATATTATCGATCCTTGTTATTGGACTTAGCAGTTGTAAGACTGATTTTGAGAGAATAAGAGCAAGTGGAGATCCTGAGATGATCTATGACAAAGCTTTTGAGCTGTATGATAAAGGTGATTATTTAAAAGCACAGACACTTTTTGAGCAAATATTGTCAGCGTACAGAGGAAGAGCAAAAGCTGAGCAGTTATATTATAAATATGCATACACACATTTTTATCTTGGGACTTATGTATCTGCTGCTTACTATTTCAAAAGTTTTTCATCGACATTCACTTCTTCCTCTTTGAGAGAAGAAGCAGATTATATGGCGGCTATTAGCAATTATAATATGTCACCGTCATTCAGATTGGATCAGACATACACTTTAGAGGCGATAGAGGATTTTCAAAACTTTATCAATATGTACCCTCAAAGCTCTAGAGTGCCAGAAGCCAATCAATTGATTGATGAAATGAGGGCCAAATTAGAGCGTAAGGCATTTGCAGAAGGTAGATTATATTATGATCTGAAACAGTATGAATCTTCAATTCAATCATTAGATAATTTACTTAGAGACTTTCCTGAGTCAACAAATGCTGAGAGTGTGCGGTTTCTAATTTTGAAAGCTTCATATGATTTGGCAGTGAATAGTATTTATGAAAAGAAAGAAGAACGATTTAAAAAAGTACTAGATAAGTATAGTGATTTTATAAACAAGTATCCGACGAGTTTGAAAATCAAAGAGGCTAATGCTATTAAAAATAATGCAGAACAAAATTTAAAAGAATTGGAATATGGCAGATATCAAGACAAGAGTACAGCGTCTCGACCCTAATGTGTCAGCAATTGACGTTAAGGGTTTAGCTTCCGGCACAAACAATGTATATGAAGCTTTGGCGGTAATCAGCAAAAGAGCTAACCGACTACAGGTAGATATCAAAGAAGAGCTAAAAGCAAAGCTAGAAGAATTTGAAGTTGTATCAGATACCATAGAAGAGATACAAGAGAACAAAGAGCAGATTGAAATTTCTAAATTTTATGAGAGACTTCCTAATCCTGCACTAATAGCCACATATGAGTACCTTAATGGCGGTCTACAGTATAGAGATCGCGATGAGGATTTAGATCAATAAGCGCATCAATCATGCCTGGCTTAGAGCAGAAAAAGATTGTCTTAGGTGTCAGCGGTAGTATAGCTGCATATAAATCTGTCTTCTTGCTCAGGTTATTGGTGAAAGCAGGGGCTGATGTCAAAGTCATCATGACTAAAAGTGCTACAATGTTTGTTAGCCCTTTGACCTTTGCAACACTGAGCAAGCATGATGTATTAACAGATATAGCAAGTGAAGAAGCCTGGAATAATCACGTAGAGCTAGGCCTTTGGGCTGATCTGATTCTTATTGCACCTGCTACAGCACAGACCATCGCCAAAATGGCTAATGGTTTATGCGACAATTTACTTACAGCTACTGTTCTCTCTGCCAAATGCCCGATAATGGTCTCCCCTGCAATGGACCTGGACATGTGGCACCACCCTTCTACCCAGAGAAATATCGAACAATTGATTACGGATGGTGTGCGCTTCATACCGGTAGGCCATGGCGAATTGGCAAGTGGACTGGTAGGTGATGGCAGACTAGAAGAACCTGAAAATATTTTAGAATACTGTAAAGCCTTCTTTGAAGGAGAAAATAGTCCCCTCGCCGGTAAGAAAGTTCTTATCACTCTAGGGCCAACTGTCGAGAAGATAGATGCCGTGAGGTACATTAGCAATCATTCCACAGGCAAAATGGGGGCAGCAATCATTGTCGCCCTCATTAATCGTGGTGCGGAGGTTACTGCCATATGTGGACCAATTGACGCAAACATCATCTTACCTCCTGAAGTAAATGTTCTACCGGTACTATCCGCTGATGATATGTACGCTAGAAGCATTGAAGTATATAAAAAAGGTGTTGATATAGCAATTTTTGCAGCTGCTGTTGCAGATTATAAGGTACAAAATACATCCGAACAAAAAATCAAAAAAACAGATGATAACCTTTCTATAGAATTGACCCCCAATCCGGACATAGCCTTTGAACTTGGGAAAATCAAGTCCACCAAAACCATACATTTAGGCTTTGCCCTTGAGACCAACGATGGCATGGATAATGCTAAAAGCAAATTATCTAAGAAGAACTTTGATTTAGTTGCGCTTAATCACCCCGGAGCGGATACAGGCTTCAAGGCAGACACCAATAAAGTGACCCTATTGGGTAAAGACAGTAAAGTTGACGATATACCCAAATCATCAAAAAAAGTAATTGCTGAGTATATCATTCGACGATTAGAATCGTTCTTTCAATAAATCAATCAGATTACAATACCAGGAGTAGTATGTACAGATATATCTTAGCTACAATAATTTTTTTCGTCGGACTCAAAGCCTCTATGGCTCAAGAGTTTAAATTTGACATCAACATATCTTCTCAGATGGCGCAGATTGTAGACCCTCAAGTCTACAATGACATGGAAGCCAATATTAAAGACTTCTTGAACAATAGAATCTGGACCAGAGACAACTTCGAAGATTATGAGAGAATAGATATTAATATTCAGATTGTCATCATAAAAGAGTTGTCAGAAACATCATTTGAGGGAGAGTTGACTGTACAGGCTTCAAGACCTGTCTACGGTACTACCTACGAGACACTCATCTTCAATCACGTTGACAGAGAGTTTGTTTTTTCATATGACATAGGTAGACCACTTATCTATGCTGACAATGTTTTTTCTGAAAATCTTACCCATGTTTTTGCTTTTTACTGCTATTTGATATTAGGACTGGATTATGATTCTTTTTCTCCCTATGGCGGAGATAAGTATATTCAACTAGCGCAGGAAGTCGTATCTGCAGCTCCATCAGGTGGGGCTGAATCACAGGGATGGAAAAGCACTGATGGCAACAGAAGTCGATTCAGAATCATAGAAAATCTTATCAGTCCTCGTTTGAGGCCATTCAGAAAGGTGTTTTACGACTATCACAGATTAGGTCTCGATATGATGCATAAGGATGCAGAGGCCGGAAAGGCAGTCATTTTTGAATGTCTTGAAGAATTACAAAACCTTAATAAAGTAGAACCCAACTCCGCTATACTTCAAATATTTTCATCATCAAAGAGCCAGGAGTTAGTTGATATTTTCTTTCCGATGCCATCTCAAGAAAAACAGGCGGTATACAAAATCATGACCAGCATTGACCCCAGTGTTGCCGTCCGTATGGCTGATCTCAGGCGTTGACGGGTATGAGCTCTTTGCGATCAGGACCTGTAGAGATCATCGTCACTTTACAATCCAGATATTTTTCCAGCTCAATTATATAATCACTTGCTTGAGCAGGGAGATCATTGAATGCTTTTATATCTTCAAGACTGGTCTGCCAACCCTTATAAGATTTGTAAATGGGCTGTAAATCTGGCCTCGTAAGATCAAATGGTAATTCTGTAGTTTCGCCTGAGTCCAGCTCATATGCTATACATGTTTTTATGGTGTCAAAGGTATTGAGCACGTCAGCTTTTGTCAGTACTAACTGTGTCACACCGTTAAGCATACATGTATATTTCAATTGGACAAGGTCTATCCATCCACATCTGCGAGGTCTTCCGGTAGTTGCTCCAAACTCGGCACCCTCCTTGCGCAGTTTTTCGCCAATGTCGTCAAATAGCTCTGTGGGAAATGGCCCGCTTCCTACTCTGGTGCAATAAGCCTTAGTGATTCCAATTACCTCACCTATTTTAGACGGCGCTACGCCAAGTCCTACACAAACCCCCGCAGTGATGGTGCTTGATGATGTCACAAATGGATACGTACCATAGTCGATATCTAGCATTGAGCCCTGAGCGCCTTCTGCCAAAATAGACTTACCGTCTGACAGAGCTTGGTTAATATAAAACTCTCCGTTGACAATGGTAAATTGCTTGAGCTTTGCAATGGCTTCATGCCACTTAGCCTCCTCTCCTTCAAGGTCAAAATCTGGTAGCTCAGGGTACATTTTCAGAAGACCAAGATGTTTGGACTTAAGCTGATCATAACGGTTCATGAAGTCTGGCTCTAGAATATCGCCTACCCTCAGTCCATTTCGGCCCGTCTTATCCATATATGTCGGACCTATACCCTTCAGCGTAGAGCCAATCTTCTGCGCACCTTTTGCCAATTCTGATGCGGCATCTAACATACGGTGTGTAGGTAAAATCAAATGTGCCTTTTCAGCTATCAGCAATCTATCTTCGTATTGTATACCGGCAGATGTTAGCTTATCCACTTCTTTCTGAAAAGTGATGGGGTCAATGACCACACCGTTGCCGACAAGATTAATGATATTATCTCTGAATATCCCCGAAGGTATGGTGTGTAAAACATACTTCTGACCATCAAACTTCAACGTATGTCCCGCATTAGGACCTCCCTGAAATCGACAAATAACATCGTAGCTGGGTGCGAGGTAATCGACAATCTTGCCTTTACCCTCGTCTCCCCATTGAAGTCCCAGTAAAACATCTACTTTCATGTATTGATTATTGCTGTTTTTTTTTTGAATTGTGGTGTCTATATTGCCTACTTGTGAAGCGTTATTTGCTGCCTCGAGATTAATCCGATGAACCATATATGAATACACCTCATAAAAGACCGCTCAAATATACAATTTATCTTAATGTATGCTACTTTACACCCTGTACTTTGTCATAAAGGCTCTATAGCGTTCATCCTTTTGCAAAACCTCAGGGTTGCCCAGCACTACCAAATGTTTTCGCGCTCGGGTTAGTGCAACATTAAATTTACGATCAACTCCATCAGTTGACAGCGACACTAACTGGCCCAGTTGATAAATATAGTTGGCACATAAAGAAATAATGATCACATCTCTAGCACCACCCTGAAATCTCTCTACAGTATCTATCTGTACTTTATCTACATCGATTCTGCGCTTTCTCGCTTCATGCTTGATTGTTGCTATCTGCGCTCTGTATGGCGTGATCACACCGATTTGATCTTGGTCGAATCCGAATGCATCACAATAGAATTCTATGATATCAACAACAAGGCTTGCCTCCTTTGTATTAACCTTGCCCATCACGTGATTGTTATCCGTAGTAGTAGGGATAAAATTGACGCGCCTGTTACAAAGCTTCTTTTTCCAACCACTCATGTCAATTGTGCCTTTGACTTCCACCATATCTTCAAGCTGAAAGTGCCTATCAGTATCCAAAGGCAGCACCTTAAGACCATTGCCATAAAAGTTTTCATTGGGAAAGGTCATGATCTCATGGTGCATTCTACCCTGATGACTGAGTCTGGCATATGCCCAATCCCACTTCATCTTTATCGCCCGTCGATACAGCCGCTCAAATAGTGAGTCACCGGCATCATATAGGTCCATGTCTTCCCGCAGTATTGAATTCTGTATCTTTGTCTTATCCGGACTTTGCGTGACTACCGCAGGAAGCTGTAAGTGGTCACCAATCAATAATACTTTATCAAATTTTACCATCATACCAATCATCGATGGTTCCAATATTTGAGATGCCTCATCGACTATCAAGCGATCAAATGACAACAAATCAAACAACTCTGGTTTGCCCTGAATAGAAGCCATCGTCCCTATGATGATCCTACTCTTGCTCAGCATTTGTTTTAACTCTTCTCTTGTAGAACAGTCTTCTGCCTTTCGGTCTAGCAATAAATGCCGATATTTTTCATCAGCACCATACCTCGAACCGATCCTTATGTACCCCTCAGCGATCTCTTGCGATATGGTAGATATAGCGGCACACATTTCATCCACAGCCCTATTCGTAAATGCCAGGAGTAGCAGACGCTCTTCCGTATGCTCCGTCAGATACTTCACAAGGTGATGGAGCATTTTACTTGTCTTACCTGTACCCGGAGGGCCCCATAGCAAGAAATAGTCTTCTGCATGTATTATGCTTTTGATGATACTGCTCTGCTCATTGGTGAGATCATCAGGCAGTTGTATATCTGATTGCTGCTTATTATTTTTAGGCGGTGTCAGGCCCAGTAGCTTCTGTCTGACTTCTACAGGTGCATTGGCCCATTCAAACAAACCCCTTGTGAGCCCCATGAATGAACTATCTAGCACGTCTTGCTCTATATTCCAAACCTTATACTTGTTGAAAAAAAGATCATTCGTCTGCTTCGCTCTGAGCCTCAGCCGGACCTCTTCATCATCCAATGCTATGATCGAGCACTTAATCAATTGCTCCGATGTTGGCTCCGGGCCCTCTTCTCTTGCCGGATATAATACGACGATATCACCAACTCGGAAATTAGCCAGAGGATTAGTAGACGATGTTTTGGACAGTATGATGATAGGGTCGTCATCGTATGCCAGATTTGACTTGATGTGCAAGTCTTTCAGTATTTCAAATGCACTTTCTTTCTGTGCCATGGCCTTTTGCCATAAGGCGGCCTGACCCTGCACGCCTTCTTTACCGGCCTTGCCTACCTTAGCCAATTGGTGCTCTCGTGCTATCATACCCACAAAGGTCAGGAAGTAATGCTTTTCGATCTTTGACAGCCTTTGGTAGACACCCCCAAAATGCATAACATCTCTCAGCAAAAAACCATACAGCCCCTTATAGCCATCTGCATTGATACCACTTATAAAGTTTTGATCAGGATCTGTCATGTCGTTGAGTAGAGACAATTGCATATCTACACCGATCAGTTCATTTCTCGCTGCCAGTGCCTCATATTGTTGCGCCTTGACTACCGGAGCAAACTTGAGCACATCCCCTTCCATTACTGAATAAAGGATATAACTCGTAGGCCTTACCCGCCCACCAAATACACTCTTCACCAGCAAGTCATACATCAGCGTCTGTAAATAATGACTTTGATTAAGCCCAT